>JAGGYV010000222.1 GCA_021162325.1 Desulfobacteraceae bacterium
AGGGACAACAACCAGCCTGTTTCCAAACATTCTTACAAAGAAAATTTTGATTTGAAAAGTTGTTCAATTTCCAGCAAATTATTAAAAATGAATGAAGATCCTAATAATTAATATGCGACCCCTTTTATTCTATCAAGCATTTATTGGTCATACCGGAATGAGTCGCAAGCGTCCGTAACAGACGCCATGGCCCTTTCCGACTGAGACCAACACCAATCGCCAATCTCAGATCCGTTCCGAGGCGCACCTGACAGCACCGTGGGCTGACCTTCCGGGCCTAAAGCCATAGCTGAATTCCAAGAAATCAGAATCAAACAAGGCCCTCCCTGCGCGACTCCTTTACGAGTTTGTTGCAGGCGTCAACCGACGCTATCACTTAATGCTTGCAATGCTATCGAATTGTGCTATCTTCAACTTATGAACAGCAAACATAAAAAAACACTTAAAATTATCTTCACCAATCCAGTTAATGGGAATATCGAGTGGCGTATGATAGAAGCATTGTTTTTGGTTTTAGGTGCAATCCGTACTGAAAGAGCAGGTTCTGCTGTCAGTTTTATTTTGAACAATATACGAGCAGATTTTCATCGCCCACATCCCGACAAAGCGTCTTTGCGGTATCGTGTGAAAGATGCTCGTAAATTTCTGGAACAGGCAGGTATAACATTATGAATAGGATGAAATATAAAAGTTATGTTGCTCGTATTGAGTATGATGAGGAAGATCGAATTTTTGTCGGTCATCTGGCAGGTATCAAAGATATTGTTGGCTTTCATGGCACAACGGTTACTGAGTTGGAAGAGGCTTTTCATGAATCTGTCGACAACTATATTGCAATTAGTGAAGAAACAGGCAGAATTGCACAAAAACCTTATTCAGGAAAGCTGATGTTACGTGTTTCGTCAGATATTCATGCTGCCGTTGCTACTGCTGCTCAAGTGCATGGAAAGAGTATTAACCAGTGGGCTTCAGAGGTTTTGGCTCAAGCCACTCATATTTAATATTCGTGGTATTTGGGCTTAACAACAGGAACAGTGTCGCGTCTTGAATTGTGAATTGTAGTTATAAACCCTTTAATTACAGACTCTCAGAAAAAGTCAGTTTATTTTTTAATCACGAACCTGGGATCAAACCCTGACGGCCGGTTGCCCAGATCATCAGAACAGAAGCCTAACTTTTTTTAAAGAGAAACGGGTCATTCTGGGTGACCCCATTTGCGTGAAAGGGGTCACCCATTAAAATCCTGGACCAGATCTTGACTCCAGGCAAGATAAATATAAAATTTTAGATTGAATATTGACAAACTCGTAAAAAATCGGATTCAGATGGCAAAGAAAAAAGCTCCAAATTCGAGGCGCGCAAATCCTGAGTAATGATTTGTACTTATCGTACTATGAAGAAGCGAAGGATGCAGCGCAACAAAGAATTTGGACTTTTTACGAAGCCATCAATATTCAATGGCCCAGAACAATTCCTAAATACGTTTATTGCCGGTTAAAATGAACTTCAAAGAATCCAGCTTCCAGATTATCAAAAATCATAATTGCCCGTTTTACCAGAATGGAGACGAATTCAAAGTCGCGGGACGATCAATTTCTATGCTGGGGTCCATGCTGGGAAAACCCACCTGCCTGACCCTGATAAGTGATGTAATGGCTGCCCTGGTCGAGTGCCAGGGGATCCAGACAATTGTTCAATCCGCCCCGACTGAACATGTTTTCAACTGCAGCGGACATCAGAGTGGGTGCCCCGGCACTGTCCGGCTCAAGTACTATCGGACTAAAAAACCAGTGCCGCCCCCCTTATCTCAAGCAGACAGTGAACTGTCAGCCATTTCCGAAGAATTAAATAATTTTTCAATTTTTAAGACATTAAACGATCCTGAAGTCAAAGAGATCGTTTCCTTTTTTAAAATACAGGATTTTAAAAAAGGACAGATCATTTTAAGAAAAGGCGATCGCGGTGAAAAACTGTTTGTCATCCTGTCTGGTGAAATTGAAATAATTGGTGATTACGGGATTACCATAGCAAAACTGGGACGTGGAGAAATATTCGGCGAAATGAGTCTTCTGACAGGCAACCCGATCAGTGCTAAAGTGAAAGCGGTTGAAAACACAAAAACCATGTGTATAGCCGGAAAATATTTCAGAATAATTCTCAACCGCTTTTCACCGCTGCAAATGTATTTTACACGCCTTCTGGTTCGACGGCTTGCCAAGTCAAATATTGAAATATCAAAACAAATTTCATCCGGGATCTCCGGCAACCTTTCCGAAATTACCTGCACGGAGCTTTTACAGGCGTTGAACATGACCCAAAAAACAGGCGTTATAAACCTGAATTTTCCAAAAGGGGATTCCCGAATTTCATTAAAGGATGGCAATATCGTCCATGCACAATTTAAGGAAATGACTGGCGAAGCGGCATTTTTTGAAATTGTGAAACAAAAACGCGGAAATTTCAAATTTAAACCCGGCTTACCTCCTAACGAAATGAATGCTGAAAAAATTGCGGAGTTTATGTACCTCATCATGGAAGCGATGAACCGTATTGACGAGGGATCATGATGGCTTTGTAAAAAGTTCTCGCCCTGGGATTTCTGCAATTTATTCTTGACATTTTTTCTAAACACAGATATTTTTCCATCAAACGTTGGAAGCGTATCTTGGTACCAAATGATGGGGTTTCAAGTCGACCTTTAAACAATTATTCTGAGCCAGGTGGCACCTCACAAAAAAAATTCGCGACACAAATTTGACTGGAGACACCCGACCCCGTACTCATTTAGGAGGCAGTTTCATATGGAGTTTAAACTCAACAAGTCACAAAAAGAAATTCAAAAAGCCGCATGGGAGTTCGCCAGGGGAGAATTTGACAAAGAACGTATCATTGATTTGTCAAAAGAACAAAAAATCCCTGATAATATAATCAAAAAATCAGGTGAGCTCGGCTTTATCGGTATCCATTATTCAGAAGAAGTTGATGGCGGCGGTATGGGGCTGTTCGAACATATTCTGGTGTGTGAAACTTTTTGTCGAAAGGATTCCACGCTGGGGTCTGCCCTGATGTTTTCCGGGTATGCGGCGGAGTGCATCCTCAGAGCCGGTGAAAAAAACTTAAAAGAAAAATTTCTTCCCCAAATCGTAGACGGCCAGCTCACCTCCACCGGGGCTTTTTTGGAACCAAAACAGGGCTATGATTTGACACAGGTCTCTACAACAGCCGAACCGGACGGAGAGAACTGGGTCATTAACGGCAAAAAAACACTGGTACCATCCGCTAATACTGCCGGAATTTATGTGGTGCTGTGCCAGACAGAAGCCCATGCAGAAAAACGGATAGATATGGGTGATATTCCTTCCACCAGCGGAATGTCCCTGATACTTGTGGAAGCTGACACTGACGGCATCTCCCTCGACAATATCAGCCAAAAAATGGGGGGACGCATGATGCCGTTTGCCGACATCACATTTAAAAATGTGCGTGTCCCCGGATCAAACCTGATCGGAAAACAGGGCAACGGTTATGCCCTGGTACAAAAATTTTTCATGGAAAACAGAATTCAGATCGCCGGACAGGCTTTGGGAACCGCCCAGGGCGCTTTTGACCGGGCACTGGATTATGTTAAACAAAGAGAACAATTCGGGAGAAAACTGGCCCAGTTCCAGGTTACCCGTCACAAATTGGCGGATATGGCATCAAAAATCGAAGCTGCCCGGTACCTGACATATTATGCTGCCTGGTGTTTTGATAATAAAAAAATTGAACCGCATCAGGCGTCCATGGCTAAAATGACCGCTGCTCGGGCTGCCGTGGAAGTCACCAGTGAGGCAATCCAGTTGTTGGGCGGGTATGGATACATGACCGAATATGAGGTAGAGCATTTTTTCCGGGATGCCAAGCAGGCCGAAATTTTCCAGGGACCGCCGACCATACAAAAAGATATTATTGCAGACAGCATTATCGGCAAGCTAAAATAAGATGGCGTCGCTAAAAGCCCCATCTACTGCGTTGTAGTGATTTTTCAGCCATTCAAGAGGCTACATCATAATCAGCAAGCTGAAATAACCATAACGACTTTACGGAGTACATTTAATGAATATTTTACAATATACAGATAAACATAAAACGTTTCGGCAGCGGTTGAAGACTTTTCTGGCAGATGAAGTCACCCCCAATGTGGATCAATGGGAAAACGACCATATTGTTCCCAAGCATGCCTGGCAACAAATGGGCAAAGAAGGTTTTCTCTGTACCTGGGCGTCTCCGGAATACGGCGGGATGGACGGTGATTTCCTGTACTCCGTGATTGTTGCAGAAGAAATGGCAAGAACGAATCACACCGGGCTTTGCAGTATGCTGCACAGTGATATTGTCGTACCATACCTCAATTCGTTTGGTTCAGATGAACAGAAAAAAAAATACATGCCCGGCTGCATTTCCGGAGATATCATTACCGCTGTTGCCATGACCGAACCGGACGCCGGCAGTGATCTGGCCGGCATGCAGGCAACGGCAGAGATGGACGGGGATGAAATCGTCATTAACGGCTCCAAGACATTTATCACAAACGGCATTAACGCGGATCTTGTCATTATTGCCGCTAAAAACCCGGCTGAAGAAAACATATATCAGGCCGTATCCCTTTATCTGGTTGAAGGCGGCACCCCCGGTTTTAAAAGGGGCCGTCAGCTTGATAAAATGGGATTTTTCAGCCAGGACACGGCAGAACTCTTCTTTTCCAATTGCCGGATTCCCAAAGAAAATATTCTGGGCCAGCCGGGTATGGGGTTTATGATGCTGATGGAAAAACTCCAGCAGGAGCGTCTGATGTGTGCCATTGGCGGTCAGGCGGCGGCAGAGTTAATGCTGGAATGGACCATTGATTTTTGCAAAACAAATACCGATGCAGCGGGCAAGCCCATTTCAAAACACCAGGCCAATCAATTTGCCATTGTTGAAATGATGACGGAAGTTAAACTGGGAAGAGCTTTTTTAGATCAACTCATTGCCGGGCATGCTGCCGGTGAAAACGTGATAGTCGAAACATCAATGGCCAAATACTGGATTACGGATCTTGACAATAGAATCGCCAGCCGATGCCTGGATCTTTTTGGTGATTTCGGGTTAACTGAAGACTGCCCCATTGCCCGAGGCTTGAGGGATGTTCGGGTCATGTCAATTTTTGCCGGAACCAATGAAATTATGAAGGGCATAGCAGCCAAATTCATGGGCCTTTAAAAGAGTGATTAAAAACTATTGCGCTTGACCATGCTGCGTTAAAATTGACGATTAAAAACTGACTTCTCAAATAACTTCATTGATGGTCAATGAGCAAAATCGTAGGTCGGGATTCTTTCCCGACAAATAAAATTCACATGTTAATTGCCGGGTAAGAAACCCGGCCTACTTAGAAGAAGTTATTTATTGATACAAAGGTGTGAAGCAACATCAATTAGCTTCCAAATAACTCGTTTATAATATTTTAATATAACAGATAAGTTATTTGCTCATACAATAGTGATTCGTCACCATGAAAAGCTTTTTAAGGGATCAGCAACGATAAGGAGAAAAAATGAAAAAAGCATTAGTAACCGGTGCCGCAGGGTTTATCGGTTCCCATGTGGTGACTCAGCTGCTTGAGAAAAATATTGAAGTGCGTGCTTTTGTCAAGCCCAAAGAGAACACAGCCAATATCACGGGGCTTGATATTGATATCATGGAAGGCGATATCCTAAACAAACAAAAAGTAAAAGAAGCAATCAAAGGGGTAGATACCATTTTTCATCTGGCGGGTATTTATGCCATCTGGATGGAAGACTGGAAATGGATCTATGAAGTCAACCTCAAGGGGAGTCGAAATATATTATGGGCTGCCTTAAAAGCCGACCACATCGACCGGGTGATTTATACCAGTTCCATGGCTGCTCTCGGCACAAGCCCTGGCAAAAAACCGAGCACCGAAGACACGCCTTTCAATCAATACACCCTGGGCAGCCACTATATTCTGACCAAGTACCTCTCCCAGCAGGAGGCACTTGGATTCGCCCAAAACGGTCTGGATCTGGTGGTGGTTAATCCAGCCTTTCCGTTCGGCGTGAATGATATTGCTCCCACGCCGACCGGCAAAATGATCATTGATATTTTATCCGGCATCAACCGCACATCATTTAAAGGGGGATTTAATATTGTTGATGTTCAGGATGTGGCAAAAGGCCATATCTTGGCCGCCGAAAAGGGCAAAACCGGTGAAAAATACTTCTTGGGAAATCAAAATGTCACCATCGCAGAATTCATGAAAATGGTTCACAAAGCAGACGGCAGAAAAAATTCCTTTATTCCAATGGTCCCGAAACATGTTTTAAAAGGCGGAGCCATCGCTCTGTCTCTGTGGTCCGACTACATCAGCAAAAAACCGCCGCTGTCAACACCGGTAGAAATTAATTACGCATCCAATTACCTCTATGGTGATAACACCAAAGCAAAAAAAGAACTGGGGCTTAAGTTCAGACCGGTTGAGCATTCTTTAAAAGATTCGATCGCCTGGTTCAGAAAAAACAATATGATCTAAAGGGATTCAACATGTCTGAAAAAACTGTTCTAATCAATAAGAGCAACAAAATATGTACGCTGACGTTAAATCGACCGAAAGTAATGAACGCTTTGAATGATGACGTGACCTGCGAACTCATGGCCGCCTTTGAACAAATCGGTTCGGATGATGCTATCCATGTAATCATCATAGAGGGATCGGGTGGAAACTTCACCACGGGCGCGGATTTTTCGCTGTTTTTCGAAAACCATTCCGTCACGGAGTGGCTGAAAGGCATGCGTTTTCTCAGCCGCCTGATCTGCAAAATCCGGGAGACCCCACAGCCCGTTATTGCCAAACTGGAAGGAGCGGCTTACGGGGGCGGGTCAAACCTGGCGCTGGCGGCGGACTTTGTCATTGCGGCACATGATGCCCGGTTCTGCGAGAACTTTGTTCATCTCGGCGTTATTTTAGACAGCGGCGGGACTTATTTTCTTCCACGCCTTGTCGGTCTTGTCCGGGCAAGGGAAATCGCGTTTTTAGGAGAAGAAATTACCGGAAAGGCCGCCGCCGAAATGGGACTGATTTATAAATCGGTTTTAAACGACGATCTTGACGGTGAAGTCATGACACTGGCCGGAAAGCTGGCCCAGAAATCCTTAACAGCGCTGGCCCTGATCAAGCAGGGCCTTGAAACCAGCTTTGACAACGCCTTAAAAGAGGTAATGGACTGGGAGGCCGCTCACCAGGCAATCATGCTACAATCTCCGGAGCATAAAGCCATTGTTAAAATGTTTTTAGATGCTAAAAAACAGCGTAAAACCGAATTTGACTCAGATAAAGGATAAAGAGGAAAATAAACCAGCCGCTTTAATCATGATTCCAGAAAACATTCTGCTAAAGAAACACATAGCGTCAGAACCATCCCGTACAAATGGATCATTCTATTTTCACTACAAGCATTTTATCTGTCTTGCATTTTGTAAAAAAGTCTTTTAAAATCTTACCAGTAAGACAAAAATCTTAATGGAGGTTTCTTTATGGCTAACATATCAACAACAAAAATGTCGTCAAAGGGACAAGTGGTAATTCCTGAAAACATCCGGAAGCAGCTCAATTTAAGGGAAGGTGCTCAGTTTGTGGTGCTGGGTGAAAATGATGTTGTTATTTTGAAAAACATAACCCCACCGTCTATAGATGAATTTGACGATTTAATTGTTAAAGCGAGAAAAAAGGCCAAGAAAGCCGGAATAAAAAAATCAGATATTAAGGACGCTATATTAAAAGTTCGAGGTAAAAAGTGAAGATCGTTCTTGATACCAATGTTTTCATATCAGGAATTTTTTTCCATGGACCGCCTGCCCAAATCCTTGAGGCTTGGAAAAAATCAAAAATTGGCCTTGATCATCGTTTCGGCCAAAGCAGATTCGTCATTCCCGAATGTTTCTATCGGGAATCCAGTTATGCGCTTTATCCGAACATAGATTCCGGCTTAAAGCATGCCGGAATGACATTGTGCTGGCCGAAACGATGACTAAAGCCCAAAAAATTAAATTGTTCTTTCCAAAGAAATCATAGAAGAATACCAACGTGTTGCTGAGACTTTCGCTGAAAAATTTCCTGAAGTTGATATCTCTTCAATAATTGAGCTGGTTACCATTTATTGTAAAATTATTGATACTAATGAAG
>JAGGYV010000339.1 GCA_021162325.1 Desulfobacteraceae bacterium
AATAAAATCAAACCGCACTGCCACATTCACAGCCAAACTGATAAATTCATGCCGATTTCAAAAAACAAACTCATTAATTTTCCGTTTATCCAAAAAATTTACCAAACGAGCAAGCAATATGACATGATACAAAAAGGGGATTCCGTTCTTATCGGGTTATCCGGCGGCCCGGACTCCATGTCCCTTTTACACGCATTACTGGCCTTATCGGATTTTATGGATCTGCGATTGGGTATCGCCCACTTAAATCACTGCCTCAGAAAATCGGCAGCGGACCACGATGAGGAATTTGTGAGATCTGTGGCAAAAAAATATGAACTGCCCCTGTTTGCTGAAAAAAAAAACATTTTGCAGGAACGAAAAAACCCCGGGTTTTCCATAGAAGAAGCGGGACGTGAGGCCCGGTATAATTTTTTTAATGCGGTTTGCCAAAAACATCCGTTTGATAAAATTGCTGTGGGGCATCACTATGATGATAATGCCGAGTTGATATTGCTGAATCTCCTTCGCGGAAGCGGTCCTGCAGGTATTAGCGGAATCCCGGTGATCCGGGGAAAGATTATCCGTCCTTTGATTCGGACCCCGCGCTCTGAAATAATGAATTTTCTTAAATCGCAAAAAATTGACTATGTCATTGATCAATCAAACAATAATGAACAGTTTACCAGAAATAAAATCCGGCATCAGCTCATACCCAAACTGAAAAGCACCTACAACCCGAGAATATCTGAGACCCTTAACCGCCTGGGAACCATCCTGCAATCTGAGGAAGAATGGATCGGCGCTTTGGTAAACCCGCTTTTTAATCAGGTGCTCTTACAATCAGATGACCAAAGAATAAAACTGTCTATTTCCGCACTGCTGGATGTCCACATGGCAGCGCAACGCAGAATTATCCGCAAAGCCATTTTGAAAATCAAAGGGGACTTGAGACGGATCTCTTTTTCGCACATTGACGCAATTATACTGATTATAAACAAAAATTTTACGGATGCAAGCTTAGACCTGCCGGACCAGATTCGGATTCTAAAACAAGCCGATCACCTGATTATCCAAAAAGAAACGCAAAATCTGCGCACGGCAAAACCGCCTGTAAAAAACACCAAACCGCCTGTTTTTGAATATTTGGTATCCAGGTCCGCAGCAGAATCACAGAAGACGGTTTATATTCATGAAATAGAAACCTGTATTTTACTTAACAAAACAACCCCTGCCCAGATCCAAAATCTGGCCGGGCAAGGGCCGCTCACAGCTTTTTTCGATTGGGACACATTACAATTTCCAATAGTTATCAGAAATTTCCAACCCGGAGACCGATTTTCGCCCTTTGGCATGACCGGCACCCAGAAGCTGAAAAAAATTTTCAATACCCATAAAATTAATCCCCTTAAGCGGGCTGCCACCCCGATATTTCTGAGCAGCGGTATGATTATCTGGGTGGGTGGACTTAGAATGGCAGATCCGGTTAAAATCACGTCTGAAACAAAAACCATCCTTAAAGTAGAAATATCATTTACTATTTTAAATTCGTTATTATAATATATTGATTAATTAAACGCTCAACTTCGGTTAACGCATCAGAGCCCAATTTCGTACAGAGGAGACTGTTTTGAACCTTTTTAATAAAAATATAGCACTTTGGATTATCATCGTGCTGATGATGATCATGCTGTACAATATTTTTAACCAGCAGCACCAAAGCGAGGCGGAAATCGGCTACAGTGAATTTCTTGCAATGGTTGAAAGTGAAAAAATATCAAAGGTCGTTATCCAAGGAGAAACTTTGCTTGTAACCAATCAGGGGGGTGTCCACTACCGTGTATTTGCTCCCCAGGACAGCGAACTGATCCGTATTCTCCGAAATAAGGACGTCTCCATTGAAGCAAAACCCGAACAGCAGACACCCTGGTTTATTTCAATCCTGGTGTCATGGTTTCCAATGGTGTTGCTAATCGGCGTCTGGATATTTTTCATGCGCCAAATGCAGGGCGGGGGCGGTAAAGCGCTATCCTTTGGTAAAAGCAGCGCACGCATGCTTTCTGATCAAACGGAAAAAATAACATTTGACGATGTGGCCGGTGTTGATGAGGCCAAGGAAGAAGTTGGCGAAATCGTCGATTTTTTAAAAGACCCAAAGAAATACACCCGGCTGGGGGGTAGAATTCCCAAAGGCGTTTTAATGGTCGGTGCCCCCGGAACCGGCAAAACCCTTTTAGCCCGCGCCATTGCAGGAGAAGCAGAGGTTCCTTTTTTCAGTATCAGTGGTTCTGATTTTGTTGAAATGTTTGTCGGGGTCGGCGCATCCCGGGTCAGAGACCTTTTTGTTCAGGGTAAAAAAAATGCTCCCTGCCTTATTTTTATCGATGAGATTGATGCTGTGGGAAGACATAGAGGTGCCGGACTTGGCGGCGGACATGATGAACGGGAGCAGACATTGAACCAGCTGCTGGTTGAGATGGATGGTTTTGAATCCAATGAAGGGGTCATCCTGATCGCGTCAACAAACCGCCCGGATGTTCTGGACCCCGCACTTCTCAGACCCGGCCGGTTTGACCGCCAGGTGGTTGTCTCAATGCCGGATATCCGGGGGAGAAAAGCCATTATTGAAGTTTATATTAAAAAGACACCCCTTGATCCGGATGTGGATCCAGTCGTTCTGGCCAAGGGAACACCGGGATTTTCCGGGGCTGATTTGGAAAATATGGTCAACGAAGCCGCGTTAATTGCCGCCAAAAAAGGCAAAGAACGTTTGTTCATGATCGATTTTGAGGATGCCAAAGATAAAATCGTCATGGGGCTGGAACGCAAATCAAAAATCATCAAAGACGATGACAAAAAAAATACGGCGTATCACGAAGGCGGTCATGCCATTGTTGCCCGATTTCTGCCGGAAACGGACGCCATCAACAAAATCACTATTATCCCCCGCGGCCGGGCGGCCGGTGTCACATGGTTTCTACCGGAAGAAAGGGATTTCCAATATAAAGATCAACTTATTAGTGAACTGGCAGTTGCCATGGGTGGTCGTGTGGCCGAGGAACTGATTTTTAACCGCATCAGCACCGGCGCATCCAATGATATTAAACAAGCGACCAATCTGGCAGGCTACATGGTCCGGGCATGGGGAATGAGCGAGGAACTGGGACCGCTGTCATATGGCAAGCAGGATGAACAGATATTTTTAGGCAGGGAAATATCCCAGCATCGGGATTATTCGGAAGCCACAGCTCAAATCATTGACAAAGAAATATCCCGCCTGGTGAAAAACAGCCATAAAAAGGCCCGACAAATTTTAGAGGAAAATATTGATATTCTCCATAAACTTTCTGAACTGCTAATAGAAAAAGAGACGGTTCTCGGCAAGGAATTAGATGACCTGATTTATGAAATGCGCCCGGGCATCACCATACCGGGAATAACCCCGTCGTCAGACAAAAAAACGGAAAAAGCACCGGAATCAAATGACTAAAATAATCTCCCACATAAAATGACGACAAAACAATACACCCTTTCATGGCAAAACCACAGCCTGGAGTTAGGCGAGCACACCCGAATCATGGGGATTTTAAACATTACCCCGGACTCGTTTTCAGACGGCGGAAAATTCTTTGCCCTGGATACGGCCTTGGCTCAGGCTAAACAAATGATTGCTGAAGGTGCTGATATCATTGATATCGGTGGTGAATCCAGCCGGCCATTTTCAGCACCGGTTTCGATTGAAGAAGAAACCCGGCGGGTTGTTCCGGTAATCGAGCATCTGGCAAAAAATATTTCCACTCCCATTTCCATTGATACAACCAAGTCGGTTGTTGCCCGCCGCGCCATATCTGCAGGCGCGTCTATTATTAATGACATCAGCGCATTAAAGCTTGACCCCAACATGGCAGAGGTGGCTTCAAAAAATGATGTCCTGCTCATCCTGATGCATATGAAAGGAACCCCCTCAGACATGCAGATGGCTCCCGCCTATGATGATTTGATGGGTGAGATCAAAGGCTTTCTGGCTGATGCTATTTTCCGGGCTGAAAAGGCCGGTGTTTTAAAAAATAAAATCATCATTGACCCGGGCATCGGATTCGGAAAAACCGTGCAGCACAATCTATATTTAATTAATAACTTAAATGAATTTCAAGATCTGAATGTGCCGGTGCTGCTAGGGCCATCGAGAAAAGCCTTTATCCGAAAAATTCTTGTTCAAGACGATAAGACAGAACCAAAGCCGGAACATCCACTGGTCGAAACCGGCACACAGGCAACGGTTACTGCCGGAATTATAGCAGGTGCGCATATTGTTCGCGTCCATAATGTTGCCAATACCTGTGCGACAGTCCAACTCGTCGATGCGATACGAAATTCTGTTTTAACATAACCTAAATTCAGGCGGGAAAACATGCTTTTAGTCGTTGATGTGGGTAATACCCATACGGTTATCGGGATATTTGAAAAGGATCGGTTGATTTGCGATTGGCGTATTCGGTCAACCCCCCGCATTACAGAAGATGAATTTAATATTGTTATTTTAAACCTTTTCCAAAGCAAGCAGATCAATCCAGGAGACATTTCCAAAACAATTGTCTCATGTGTTGTTCCCCCGATGATGAAGATTCTTGATGATTATTGCATTAAATATTTGGGTCATGCCCCATGCTGGATTGACGCCGAATCAGTTAAAATGCCGGTTTTATATGATAATCCGGAAGAAGTCGGTGCAGACCGTCTGGTAAACGGCATTGCCGCTTATCACTTATACAAAACAAGTCTGATTGTTATAGATTTCGGAACCGCCACAACATTTGATGTCATCACGGCCAAGGGAGAATATCTGGGGGGGGCGATTGCTCCCGGCATCGGTATTTCAGCTGAAGCATTGTTTAAACGCGCTTCCAAGCTTCCCCGGGTGGAATTGTTTAATCCGCCGAAAACAGTCATCGGCAAAAATACCATTCACAGTATGAAATCCGGGATTATCTACGGATACGCGGAAATGGTGGACGGAATGGTTCGTCGAATTAAACAGGAAATGCCAGCAGAATCGGATGCAAAAGTTATCGCAACCGGGGGGTTGGCGCCATTGATGAAGAATATATCAAATACCATTGAATCCGTTGAAACGGGACTGACCTTGGAGGGGCTCAGAATCATCAGCCAACAGCTATGATGGCGTTATGTCATATCCATTGTGGCTTCAAGCTGGCGTATTTCCTTTTTGATTATTTCTTTTTCCGATTCCGGCAAATTCTCTTTATTTAATCGCAACCGCAATGACAGCAGAATCATTTCCTGTCTGTATTCATTGCAGGTATACTTATTTTGATCACTCATTTTTTAAAATTTTATACAATCCCTAATTTTTTTGCACTGTCTTTATATGCCGCATAAAACAGTTCATATTCATTGATACCGCGGCTCAAGATTCTGTCTATACTACCGATATCTTTTGTATTAATAGTTATATTAACACTCTTTAAAAACGCTGACATATTATCCATGGTCGAATACCGCTGGGTCAACAGCCCCACAAAGATATTACGGCGCACATCCATGCTTAATCGCTCCACATACACCAGAAGCCCATTTGCATCCGGATCACTGCTGTCAAACGTTTCATTAATCAGCATCATATTATACGAATGGTACTTCATTTTTTTCAACGCATCACGGACGGATTCAGCGGTTGTCACACTGTAATCCATTATGCCCAGAACAATGTTAATCTGTTTTATGATCTCGGGATCATTCTCACAGATAAGCGCCGTGTTTCCCTCTTCTTCAAGAAAATCAAACGGTTTTTCACTGACATCATAATCATCACCGCCCTCGTCAAAATTAAACGAATTCGGCTTGGTAATATTTTCGGCCTGGTCGTTTTCGGGACGATTTCGTAAATCAACGGTTATCTTATTTTTACATTTCGGGCACCGAATGGAAGCGGTTTTGCCTTTCGGAAGCTTTTCATCGGCAATGCTTAACTTGCTGTTGCAGTTATTACAAGTAATCTCCATAACCCCCCCGATATAACTATGATCTAAAAATTAACGGCTTAATGCCTGGAACTTTTTCCATAGCCCATATCAATCTCAAGCGTATCAAGCTTGCTGGTTGCCTCCCCTCTTGCGCTTTTCACCAGATCTATCCCCCGGCCGACAATTGATCGTCGGGAAGCATACCCGATGGCAATTTCTTCTGAAATCAGGCCTTTTTCAAATAAACCCACAATAAAATGGTCAAACGTCGTCCACCCAAATGCGGTGGATGCTTCCATCATATCATAATAGGTCTTTCCTTCGGCTTCTCCGTGCAAAATGGAATCTTTTACCCGCAGACTGGTCCCCAAAATTTCAAAGGCCGCTGCCCGACCGCCGCCGACTTTAGGCAGCAGACGCTGACAGACCACCCAGCGGAGTGTATCCGCCAGACGAATCCGAATCTGATTCTCTTCTTCTGTAGAAAACATACCCAGAATACGGTTAATTGTTTGCCCGGCATCAACGGTATGCAGGGTGGTAAACACCAGATGACCGGTTTCAGCAGCGGACAAACCGATTTCAACAGTTTCCCGGTCACGCATTTCACCGACCAGAATGACTTTGGGCGCCTGTCGGAGGGCGGCTCTCAGTCCGGTTGCAAAAGAACTGAAATCTTTTCCTAACTCCCGCTGGTTAAACGTGGCTTTCTTATGGGTATGAACATACTCCACCGGATCTTCCAGGGTGACGATATGTACGGATTTGTCTTTGTTGATTTCAGATAAGAGGGCGGCCAGCGAAGTGGTTTTACCCGTGCCGGTGGCCCCGGTAAAAATCACGATACCATTTCTTTCCTGGGCGATTTTGTAAAAAATTTCCGGAAGACCCATCTCTTTAATCGTCGGGACTTTGGTTTCAAGCTGACGAAGGACGATTGAATAATTACCGGACTGGGAAAAAACATTCACCCTGAACCTGGCTTTTCCAGGCAGGGAATATGAAAGGTCACAGGACCCTTCTTTAAACAGTGTTTCCAGCAGTCGCCGATCTCTTCCAATCAGATTTAAAGCGATCATTTCCGTTTGAAAAGGGGTCAATGTTTTCAGCGGCGGCTTCATGTCCACTGGTGTTAATTCACCGTAGCTTTCAACCTGCAGCGGTTTTCCTGCGGTAAAATTCAGATCTGACACACTTTCATGGGAATCCAGCATTGCGGTTAAAATATAATCGGTTTCCGGCTTTTTCATATTTCCTTATTCCTTATTAAATATTTATAAATAAACGCCATGAATAAGGTTCTTTCAAAAATTCAGATTTTTCTTAAGCCTCAGTAAAATCATCCGGAGTACTTTTTAGTAATGGCCTGAATCTCTGTTTGTCGTTTGACTTGTTGTAACTGTCTTCAGCACTGATCCACCCCCGGTTATACAGATCCATTATCGCATCATCCAAAAGGATCATACCATATTTTTTACCGGTCTGCATTGAAGACGACAACTGATGTGTTTTTGATTCCCGAATCAAATTTCTTACCGCCGGGGTAGCAATCAGTATTTCAAGGGCAGGGCATCTCCCTTTACGGTCAATCCGTTTAAATAAGACCTGTGCGACAATCGCCCGAATACTGTCCGCCAGGCCGGAACGGACTTGTGCCTGCTGTTCTGCCGGAAACACTTCGACCATGCGGTCGACGGTTTTCATGGCACTTGACGTATGCAGTGTGGCAAACACCAGATGACCGGTGGAAGCCGCTTCAATGGCAAGAGACATGGTTTCCAGGTCCCTCATTTCACCGACCAGAATAATGTCCGGATCTTCACGAAGCGCGCCTCTGAGCGCTGCACTGAAATCCTTTGTATGTACGCCGATTTCCCGCTGATTGACAATACAGCCCTGGCTTTCATGCACAAACTCGATGGGATCTTCAACCGTGATAATATGATCCTTGCGGAGACGATTGGCTTCATCAATAATTGCCGCAAGGGTTGTCGATTTACCACTGCCGGTTGGCCCTGTAATAATTACCAGTCCCCTCGGCAGGGTTGCCAGTTTCGCAATTACCGGTGGAAGCCCCAGTTGTTCACACCCCATGATATTATTGGGAATCTGACGAAAAACCGCGCCCACGCCATTTCGCTGCATAAAAAGATTGGCTCGGTACCGGGCAAGTCCCGGAATTTCATAACCAAAATCAATGTCCCCGGTTTCTTCAAACACCTTAATTTTATCTTCCGGCGTGATTTCATAAACCATGCTCCGAAGTCCATCGTTGTCAAGGGGTTTATACTTGATTCGTTCGATCTCGCCCCGAATCCGCAAGGCCGGCTGCTGCCCGGCCACCAGATGAAGATCTGAGGCCCCTTGATCATTCATCAATTTAAAAAACGCATCAATTTTAGCCATGAGGGACTCCTGTTATAAAAAAATAACCCTATTTAACGATGGACAAAATGACTAACTATAAAACTGCTTGACATCTCTATAATCGGCTTTATGGAGGCTTCGGCAAAAAATAGACCATAATAGGATCAGGACAATATCATCGACAAACGCAATAAACTGTCAACAATAAAAATTTTCAAAAAAACGACCACCAAAAGCACAATGATCGGTGAAAAATCAATCCCGCCAAATGCAGAGGGTATCCTGCGCCTGATCTGATATAATAAGGGCTCGGTTACCTGATTGATAAACCGAACGATGGGATTAAACGGATCGGGACGCACCCAGGATAAAAGAGCCTGGGCAATAACAATCCACATAAATAGGGTCAAACCGATATTGGCGACTTCTGCCAGAGCCCTGATAAAATTACCAAGTATAAACATATAAGAACTTTCTTTACGAGAGGAGGTCTAAAGGCTTCTATCATCATTAAACATCAGTATATTAAATAAATTAAAATTTCGTTAGAAGTCAAGGCATTTCCATGATATTGGATAATGATTGACATTGATATGGTAAATCATGATATCACATTGAAGAATTTTTTCATAATAGTCATTCTGACCAAAAAGGATTTAAAATGTCGGAGCTTTTTCATAAAATCGGTTTTATCGGTGCGGGCAATATGGGCCAGGCAATGATCGGGGCTTTAATTAAATCGAAAAGTTGCGCCACTTCAGACCTGTTTGTCTGTGATATAGTGAAAAAACAGACAGATACTTTAAAAAAAACGTATGGAATTACGGTATTGCCAGACAACGGGGCTGTCATTGGCGCATGCGATGTGATCATTTTTGCCGTAAAACCCCAATCCGTTGAACAGGTCTTATCAGACCTGAAAGCGTCATCTGTTTTCAAAGAATTATCCGGCAAAAAAATTTTTATTTCCATTGCCGCCGGAACGTCCATCCGAAAATTTGAAAGATATATATATGATGCTATCGGAGATGACAAAAAAAGACAAATGCCGATCCTGCGGGTCATGCCCAATACCCCGGCCCTTGTTCTTTCAGGGATGTCAGGTCTTTGTGCGAATGCTTTCGCCACAGCCGAAGACGTTCAAATCGCAAAAAAAATCCTATCCGCCATGGGAAAAGTCATTGAATGTCAGGAAAGCGATATGGATGCTGTTACTGCTGTTTCCGGATCCGGACCGGCATATTGTTTTTATCTGGCAGAAGCGATGATTGAAGCGGCCGTAAACCTTGGCCTCTCCCCGGAAAATGCAGCAGAAATGACGATCGCCACCCTGAAGGGGGCGATGATTTTACTCGAGAATCAATCGATTTCAGCTTCCGAACTCCGAAAGAAGGTAACCTCTCCGGGCGGAACCACTGAAGCGGCAATCACCGTGTTAGACGACAATTCCGTAAAACAAATTATCATTCAAGCTGTTACCGCTGCAGCTCAACGATCCAAAGAGCTCAGCCGCTAGTCCGGATTCCGCATCCGAGCAAAACTTTTTTTTCTGTTTTTATTTGATTTATTAAAATAAGTTATTATTGTTAGATAATGTTTACTCAAACCGTATCATACTCAGCCGCATTTTTAGCCGGATTGCTCTCCTTTCTTTCCCCCTGCGTACTTCCGTTAATTCCGGCATATTTTACATTTATTACCGGATTCTCCATGGAGGAATTATTTCATGATAATTCCCCGAACATTCGAAAAAAAGTCTTTTTTTCCACACTGTCGTTTGTTTTAGGATTTACTGTTATTTTTGTTATTATGGGCGCAGCGGCTTCCGGTCTGGGCAGCCTGATTGCCCAGTACAAGGAGTACCTCCGAATCATCGGCGGCCTGATTATTATTGTACTCGGAATTCATATGACCGGCTGGATCCGGATCAAAAAACTGGACATTGAAAAACGCATCCACATCCAAAAAAAACCGATTCACCTGTTGGGAACGTTTGTCGTGGGAATGGCGTTTGGGGTGGGGTGGAGCCCCTGTATCGGACCGCTTCTCGGTTCAATACTCATTATTGCCGGAAACGAGGAAACCATCCGGCAAGGAATTATTCTTTTAGCTATTTATGCCGCCGGACTTGCACTGCCGTTTATACTGATCTCCATTTTTATCAATTTTCTGCTGGAATTCCTGAAACGTGCATCACGTGTCATGAAATATATCAATCCCATTGCAGGCATGTTATTAATCGCTGTCGGCATTTTTTTGGTAACTGACAGTTTTGCATTGTTTAATTCTTTGATACCGTTTTCACATTAAATATTGCCTGAACGAAAACCGCCAATTATTTCAGGTTTTTGTTCAGGCACAAAACAAGTTAAATCTTAAGGGCTACAAATAAAATGAATATGAAAAAAACTGCTTCATTCCTATTGATTATCTATATATTGATGGCATTCCCTGCTTCCATCTGTTTTGCGGAAAAAGAAAAGATTCAATGGCAATCTTATGACACCGGCATTAAAATGATTCAAGACCAGAAAAAAAAGGGATTTCTTCATTTTTACTCTGACTGGTGTAAATATTGTAAAATAATGAATAATCAAACATTTACAGATTCAAAAATCATTGAATATCTGAATAAAAATTTTATTTCCATCCGGGTAAATGCAGAAAAACAAAGGAATGTCGCACAAAAATATGGCGTGCGCGGATTACCAAACACCTGGTTTATTTCCGAAGACAGCACGTCTCTTTCGAGCCAGCCCGGATTTATCCAGCCGGACAGGCTGTTAACCATGTTAAAATTTTTAAATACAGACAGTTTTAAAAATATGAAATTTTCTGAATTTATAGACAAACAGGAACAGAAAAAAACCACCATCCAGTAGAGACAATAATACAAGTACTTGATTTTCAATGCTAAAAGAAATAAATCACCAATTTTTAAAAAGTATTTTACGCACTACAGAAACGCCATCTTCTTCAAAGAATAAGAGATATGATTGTACCAGTGTCTTTTTTCTTATCTACAATAAAAACAATTCCCCGTATCTGCTGGCGATATTAAAAGCAGATACCCCCGGTTATGCGTGGCGCAATCAGGTTGCCCTTCCGGGCGGTCATATCGATGAGAAAGACTCAAGCCCCCTTAAAGCGGCATACAGAGAACTTGAAGAAGAAATCGGCATTTTAAAAAATCAGGTAGAATTTATCGGATCATTGGGGCATTTTCAAACGATTCAACGCAAGGATCTCGAAGTCTTCATCGGCGCTTGGAAAGGTAATTTTAAAAATATCATCTATGATGAAAAAGAGATCTCAAAAGTACTTGAAATACCAATTTCGCCCCTGCTAAAAACACATATTTCAAAAGACTTTCATGGGCGCATACCGGATATCGCAGAATTAATCTATCCATTTGAGGATGTGCTCATTTGGGGAGTAACTGCTCGAATTTTCCATTATTTTTTTGAATTACTTATAGAGAACATCGACAATACGCTTATCAGCACATAAAAGCCCTTAGGGCTCGGGAATAAATAACTCGACGTTTTGGCTTATTATTTTTCCCGTCTTCTGTGTTGCTTTGTCGGTCAAATAGCCAGCTATGCTCTCGGCAAAGCGCCTTGAAGACGAAAAAAATTCCAG
>JAGGYV010000167.1 GCA_021162325.1 Desulfobacteraceae bacterium
AGTGAACTAAAGTTTGAAGTGAACTAAAGTTATGGTTAATGCCTTCGGCATTTTCAATTTTTATGTTAAAAATGATCGCGCATTTCGCGCAGTCCTCAACTTTAGGCACTTTAGATCACTTTAGTCATTTTACACGTTTTGAATTTTTAAAAGAGTTTGCCAAAAAAACACAAAAATCAGAGATAAGAAACTAAGATCTATTCCAAGGCTTTAATCATGGCAATTTCATCGCAATCCGGGAATTTGACGCAGTTGATGCAGTCGGCCCAGATTTTTATGGGCAGGTCGGCTTTATCAATTTGAATAAAACCGAACTTTTCAAAAAAAGCCGGTTTGTAGGTCAGTGTAAATAAGGATTTGATTTTATACTGTTTGGCCTCTTCAAAAGTTTTTTCAACGAGTTGTTTGCCGATGGATTTTCCGGTAACATCTTCACGGACAGCCAATGAGCGGATTTCTGCGAGATCTTCCCAGCAGAACTGGAGTGCGCAGCATCCGATAATCTTTTTAGTGTTTTGAACTTCCGTAAACACTGAAAAATCTCTCACATGATCGTAAAGTTTGCTCAACGGCCGGGCAAGTAATTTTCCCTTATCTCCGTAATATTTCAGCATGGCGTGGATGTTTTTTATATCTTCTATGGTGGCGTTTCTGATCATAGGGTTTTTTTAGCGGTTATATCGTATTAAATCAAGGTTTTTATGTATGGATTATTGTGCGTTTTCTTTTATCGCCTTATAGTGTCTCGTCAAGGATGAAATGCCGCAAGATTGCGCCGTAATTTTTTGTGCCTGCAAGGCGCGACTTGGGGAGCATAGTGGGCTATGCGACTCAAGTCGTAACGACGCAGGCGCGAAAAAGGACAAACAATATGCGTCAGTTCAGAGTTGACGCGACACTAGCGTGGCTGATTAGCTTTGGTAAATAATGCCACCACGCCGTCTGAATTATCCGCCAAATCATCCGCTTGATCATCTGTCTGATGGGTTGGGACGGGCTTTCCAGTGGTTGGGTTGATTTTTAGTTTAACCATGTTGTCCGGTACATCAAAGTATTCATATTCCTGGTCTTTAAAGACATTTTTCATAAATTTTATCCAGATGGGAAGGGCTGCCCGGGAGCCGGTTTCTTTAGGGCCCAGTGTTGAGAAATCATCACATCCCACCCATACGCCGGTGGCCATCGTCGGTGAAAATCCGATAAAAAGCGCATCTTTGTAGTCGTTGGTGGTACCGGTTTTTCCGGCAATAGGATGATGGAGGACCCGTGCTTTTTTCCCGGTTCCTTCCAAAATGACCCCTTCCAGTATATTGGTCATAATCGCAGCGTTTTCCCGGGACATGGCAATATGTTTGTCGCTATTCGGTTGCCAGATACTCTGGTTGCCGGCATTTAAAACATCATCAATGCAATAGGGCTGAATATAAATTCCCTGATTGGCAAAAACTGCGTATGCGGCGGTTAATTCGGTTAAATTGGTTTCAGATGTTCCCAGGGCCAGAGACAAGTATGGTGATAGCCTGGATTGAATCCCCAGTTTTTTTGCAAAATCGATTACACCAGAGATTCCCAGCTGATCAATCATCCGGACCGCCGGGATGTTCTCAGAATGGGTAAGTGCTTTGCGTAAAGTGATTTCACCCTGAAATGTTTTTGAAAAGTTTTCAGGCTGCCATGGTTTATTTTTTGTTGCGCCCGGGAATGAAACCGGTGCGTCAAGAATCAATGATGCCTGGTTAAATCCCTGTTCAATGGCATGGGCATATAAAATCGGTTTAAAAGCGGAACCGGGTTGTCGGCGTGCGGCAGTCGCCCGGTTAAAAGGGCTTTTACGATAGTCATTTCCCCCGGACATGGCAAGAATACCCCCTGTCCGGACATCGATTGCGATCAGGGCTGCCTGGGGTTTTTGTTTTAAGGCAGGGTCTTTTTTTCGCCGCTGCTCAAGGTTTTCAATACCATGGGCGATGGCCTGGTCTGAGATGTTTTGTAATTTGGAAGAAAGGGTCGTATAAACCGTCAGTCCCCTCGTATATAAACGCGCAGCGCCGATTTTTTTTTCCAGAATTTTTTTTACGTAATCCACAAAATAGGGGGCAGGCGAAGTGGTCTTGTTTTGCACCGCAACAAAGGATTTTTTTGTTGCTTTGGTGTACTGGTCGGCTGTAATGACGCGGGTGAGCCTCATTTGTTTTAAGACAATATTTCTTCTTTTCACTGCCAGTTCCGGGTTGTTCAGCGGTGAGTAAGCGGACGGTGCTTTGGGCATGGCTGCAATCATGGCACATTCTGCAAGATTCAGCGTTGAAACGGGTTTCCCAAAAAAAATCTGTGCAGCAGATTCAACGCCATAGGCACCGCTGCCGAAGTAGATCTGGTTCAGATAAAGTTCCAGAATTTCATCTTTTGTATACCGACGTTCCAGCTGGAGAGACAGAAGCGCTTCTTTTAATTTTCGGTGTAATGTTTTTTGGGGAGACAGAAAAAGCGTTTTTGAAAGTTGCTGGGTGATTGTGCTGGCCCCCTGGACAAATCCCCCGGCCCGAATATCAGTGATGATTGCCCTGACGATTCCTTTCAGATCAATGCCGCTGTGCGTATAAAATTGACGGTCTTCGGCGGTAATCATTGCTTTTTGGAGATATTCCGGAATTTTTTTAAGGGGAACCGGATCCCTCTTTTCCCTGTAAAGTTCGGCCAGAAGTTTATCGTCTGCGGAGTAAATTCTTGTGATGGCGGACGGTTGAAATGTTTCCAGGGAACGGATTTGCGGCAGGTCCCGGACCATGACTAAAAACATGCCGGCAATGCTCCCGCAGACGACGGCAGTGAAGAACAGGATGAAACTGGTGATGTAAAAGCGTTTGTTCATAAATTTGAATACGTTGCTTAGCTATAAAACATGATTTAATTTTTCTTGACAGTAAAACAGATTTGATGTTAACAAAACCTTAACTTTAAAGGCGCGTAGCTCAGCTGGCAGAGCGCTACCTCGACACGGTAGAAGTCATCAGTTCAAGTCTGATCGTGCCTACCAGAATATTTAAGGGTTTACAGTTGTCTCTGTAAACCCTTTTTTTATTAGCTATTGCCTGAACGGAAACCTTTAAATTCTGCTTGTCATTACGCGGAGTGAGGAACGAACGACAAAGTAATCCCCTGTCGATAAAGAGATTGCTTTGGTCGTGCCTCCCGCGCAATGACAGAAAAGTTGTCATTGAGGGACTTTCCGTTCAACGATTAGCTATATAACAAAGGACGTATTGTCTGATGCAAATAAATAACAACTGCCCGTAAACATTAATTGCCCCGCCCTCGCTTGTAAACCATGTACTAAAAAAAATCAGGCAGACGCTGATTGCACTTTTTTGGGTTTAGCCGGTTAATTTTTCTGCGCACACAACGCACAGATTTGTTTCCGGCAAGATCATTAGTCGCGCAAATGGAATGGGCTCATCACATTCAATACATATTCCGAAATCTTCGTCATCAATTATTTTCAGTGCTTTCTGAAGCCTCGTCAGCGTATTTTCAGTTTTTCTCAGCGCTTCCTCATTAATACTCTTGCTGTTAATGGCTTCCATCCTGGAAATCCTGCCGATGGCATTATCCGGCGCAATCGGACGGGTCAATTCCTTATAGGATATAATATCTTTTTTTAAACTATGAATCTTGTCGGTAATATGGTGCCTGAAATTTTCTTTTTGTTCATTTTTCATTATCAATCATATCTCTTATAATAATACGGGGTTTAATTTAGCGGGATGGTTAAAAACCTAAACTTTTATTTTATGTCAAACCGGGCTTTATGGCAACTTTTTACCGCATTCCCGGCAAAACTTTGCATCCGAAGCATGGTCCGAGGTGCTGCAGGCCGGGCATTTTCGAATATTTGGCGTTTTTTTCGTCGCCTGGGAAAGCTCAACCGTGACAATGCCTGTCGGAACAGCGATAATGCCATACCCTATGATCATCAGAAAAGAGGCAAGCGTCTTTCCCATTGGTGTATGGGGGGATATATCCCCATAACCGACGGTCGTCAATGTTACGATGGCCCAGTATATACTTGTGGGGATATCCACAAACCCGTTTTTTTCTCCTTCAATTACATACATGACCGAACCGGTGATAACAACGATTGCCAGCACGGCTGAAATAAATACGCCTATTTTTCGGCCGCTGGCCCGTAAAGCAGCCATAATCGTCCGGGCTTCCCGGGTAAAATGGGTCAGTTTAAACACTCTGAAAATACGTAAAAGACGCAATGCCCGGATGGTCAGTAGAGACTGGCTGCCAGGTACAAAAATACTCAGGTAAGTAGGAAAAATGGCCAGTAAATCCACTATTCCGAAAAAACTGGTGGCATAATTGACAGGGCGCTTTACACTGATTAACCGCAGAATGTATTCAATGGTAAACAAAATAGTAAAGAACCATTCAATGCCGTACAGGATGCCCCCATAAGCATCGCGGATGCTGTGAACACTCTCTATTATAACAATGGCAACGCTGAAAATGATGCTCCAGATCAGGGCCACATCAAATGCCTTGCCCGCCGGCGTGACGGTCCCAAATATTATTTCATATAGGTGACTGCGCCAGTTTTTATGTACTTGTCCCCTTGAAGGAGAATCCATGGATCTGAGCCCTCTTAATGACGATTACCGCAGGTTGTATTTTTAAATATTTAATAAATTCGGATCTTACAACAGAACCGATGAGAATGCAAAGCCAAGAAGTAAAGGAGTTCACCCATAAAACGGTCATAAATTCTTCTGAGACCGCTATTTTGAATAAGTTACGTTTATTTTCAAGTAAAAATTGTATGTTTGGGTGAACTTTTTACCAAACAAAAAGGCCTCCTTGTGGTAAGAATTACAAGCGCAAATTTCATAATTCTTTACCAATAATCAAGGAGGCTTGAGAATGATACACCAAATTGGCAGGAAATTACGACAACAAATTCATTATTTTTCGGGGGAACTTTGTAATGACTTGGGAACCATTGCTTCACGCTTCACTGAAGAAACTATTTTTGGCATTTCCGCCAGCGGATCTGTTCGGTTGACTAAAATCGGGCGGGCTTTAGAGGAAACAATCCCTCTTCATGCGACTCACAAACGTTTAAGCCGCAATTCGGCGGATCAGGGCCTTGAGCACAACGCCGGCAAAAAACAGACCGTACAGAAACTATAGACGGTACTGTGAGAAAAGATTCCAAGCAACGGATTAACCTGAAAAGGATAAAAAGGTTTTATATCGGAATATAGCGGAGCATCAAAAAGAACATGCAGCCATGCACCCATTACCCCAGAGAATGCCATTTTTGCATAGGTTGAGCCGTAGGATAAACGGAGAAAATTCATCCCCTTTTTAATGATATGACGAAAAGGAAACGCAGCAGACGCAAATAGTAGACCCACAATCCCTCCGATTTATACAAATTATTAATTATAAAAACAAGTTCAGAGAAAATATTTTTTTAAAAAGAGTTCCTGATATCAACAATATGCACTTTAACAATGATATGAAAAGAATTAAACCTGTTTCATAATTTCCAATTATGACAAACTCGTAAAAAGTCAGATTCCGATGGCAAAGAAAAAAGCTCCAAATTCGAGGCGCGCAAATCCTGAGTAATGATTCGTACTTATCGTACCATGAAGAAGCGAAGGATGCAGCGCAACAAAGAATTTGGACTTTTTACGAAGCCATCAATTATTATCAGTCAATAAAAGATCCAAAGGCCGGACTGATTCAGTGCTCTATTTTGCCTCAGATTATCCTTGAATCGATAATTCGCCATTATTCGAACAAATTATAAAGAATACCGGGATTTTATGCTTTGGCAGCATCAAGGTGCCGGTTTTTAAATACGAAAACCCTGAAAAAAACAAAAATTGGAAGAAATAGGATTTTATAAAAAAATAGAATACAATAATTTGCTTTAATATTAATAAAATATCATCAAAATTAACTTAAAATATGTATTCACCAGAATACTATTTATTAAGGAAAAAGACAAAAAAGCTTGATTGTACAATTCAACAGCGCTATCATGGGTTCATCAAACTGAAAAAAACCGTAATGAAAGCACGGAGCATAGGCACATGACACGCCCGGTGGTATTTGAATTTTTCGATTTTCGCATGTTTTTGCAAAAGATATTTGCATACAAGAAGGCAGCCAACAAAAAATACTCCTACAGATGCTTTGCCGGCAAGGCCGGTTTTGCTTCTCCTAATTTTTTAAAGCTTGTTATGGATGGCAACCGCAACCTTACCAGTGCAAGTATTGCCAAAATTGCAAAAGGCTTTGGCCTTAAAAAAAAGGAAAGAGAGTATTTTGAGAATCTTGTCTTCATGAACCAGGCTGCAGATCATGATGAAAAGAATCACTATTATTTAAAAATGATTGCTGCTAAGGGAAGCAGGGAGGCAAGAAAAATCGAAAAAGCTGCCTATGAATACTTCTCAAAATGGTATTTTCCGGCAATCCGGGAGCTGGCGACATTCGGAAACGGAAAAAACTCTCCCGAGCAGATCGCATCGGCCCTGCATCCGGTCATAAAAGCCAATGAAGCGGAAAAAGCATTACAAACCCTGTCAAGTCTGGGCCTGATCAAAAAAACCAAAGACGGTCGATGGGAACAGGCAGATAAAATTATCATCACAGGTCCCGAGGTGCGATCTTTTCTTATCACAACCTACCACCTTGAAATGATCCGCCTGGCCGGCGAAGCCATAGACCGGTATCCTGCGGAAAAAAGAGACATCAGTGCCCTGACCTTAAGTGTTAAAAAAGAGCGGTTGGGCGAGATTAAAAAAAAGATTATTACGTTTAAACAAGAACTCCTGGAATTGTTTTCAACCGACGAGGATCCTGATCAGGTACTTCAGGTCAATGTCCAGGCATTTCCTTTAACAAAGGATTAAGGAGGCCCATAAATGCCAAGGTCGCAAACAACAGGTATCCGCCGATATTTTATACCGTTTTTTTCTGTTTTCTGCTCAATTTTTCTGATTTTTCTTCCGGGATGCACAGGCGGCGGCGGAACAGACGTGGGAAATCCCCAGGTAAGTCTTTCTTTTTCATCAGACCAGGAGTTGAAAACCTATCTTACAACGCAATATGCCGAAAGCGTCGTGCCAGCCAATACACGAAATAACTACGCATTAGATGCCGAGTTGGCGGCTAATGCAGTTGCCGGTGCCGACGACCCGCCGCCTGTAAATGCCGATGATTTTTCTTCCAAGACCAATGTTCAGGAAGCCGGCGTGGATGAATCCGACAAGGTTAAAACCGACGGCGAGTACCTGTACGTTGCACAAGCCCGAGCTGTGAGCATTGTGAAGGCATCGCCAACAGATCAGATGGAAGAGCTGGGGATCATTGACGTTTCCGGCGTGGTGGACTCTATTTATCTTTATAATGATAAACTGGTGATTCTGTATACCCCTGACAACGGGGACGGAACATACTGGACGGGTACGGATCTGACCGACATTGCCTTCATCGGCATGCCTTACTGGCTTCCGGTTCAGGCGAAAATCGGCATTATGGTGGTCAATATCGCCCTTCCGTCCGCCCCGTCAATTGAGAAAGACATGCAGGCAGACGGCAGCTTGGTGTCATCGCGTTTGATAGACGGGCGTATGCATGTGGTGCTGCAATTTTTTCCGAATCTGCCGCCGATTTATTTAGATTATGATGGCACGGAAGCGGATAAAACCGCAACAATAGAAGAAAACAAGCAAGCCCTTGATGATCTGCCCCTTGATGATTTTCTTCCCGGCTACACCATCAAAGACGGGCTTGGCGTTGAAATTGACAGCGGACGCCTGATTGAGACCAAAGACTTTCTGCGCCCGGTGGATCCCAACGGCGGCAGCATTATTACCATTTTAACCATAGATCTTGATAACCCCGATGGTGACACACAACCGCCTTTTAACAGCATGGGGTTCATTGCCGACGCCCACCATATTTATGCCTCCACCACATCACTTTACCTGGTGTCAACCGCTTGGGATTACAGGATACTTTCCGAAGGAAATGCATCGGACGGCATCCATACCCATATATACAAATTTAACCTTACGGAAAAGGCAACTCATGTGGGAACAGGCCGGGTCATCGGCCATGTCTTAAATCAGTTTTCCATGGGTGAATACCAGGATGTCCTGCGCATTGCCACCACCACCGGCTGGACATGGGATGGCACTTCCGGAAACCATGTGTTCTGCTTAAAAGAGACTGACGAGGGTCTGTCGATTATCGGCAGCATCAACAATCTTGCTCCGGGAGAAGAGATATATTCCGCCCGTTTTATCGGACCGCGAGGGTTTCTTGTCACCTTTGTCAACACGGACCCGCTCTTTACCCTCGACCTTTCCGATCCGGAGAATCCGCAGGTGATGGGTGCACTCAAAGTGCCCGGTTATTCCGATTATATTCATTTGCTTGGCGCCAATCATCTTTTAACCATCGGAAAGGATGTAAAGCTTGAAAACGAGTTCCCATATTACCAGGGCGTGCAACTTTCCATATTTGACATTTCAGATTTTGCCAACCCAACGCTGCTATACAAAGAACTGATCGGAGACAGGGGGACAGATTCCGAGGCGTTACACAATCACAAGGCGTTCACCTTCTGGC
>JAGGYV010000059.1 GCA_021162325.1 Desulfobacteraceae bacterium
ACATTATGGGGAACGGTTTCAAATTTCTCAAGGGGAGGGGAACCAACACGGGCGCTTGGTGAATCCGGCCGTAAAAATTGCGGCCAGGCTTCTTCCAGTTCAATGAGTTCCTTCATCAGGCGATCATATTCCGCATCTGAAATTACCGGTTCGTCTAAGACAAAATAACGATGGTTATGTCGATGAAGTTCCTGCCGTAGAAATGCAATCCGTCGCTCAATTTCCGAATTCACACTGTCAGTCATAAGAGCCTCTGTAAGGGTTGAATTCAATGCTATTAACTTAAGAGGTCCAATGTAGGGGCGGGGGTTATCCCCTCCCCTACGAATATGGTTTAAATTAATGAGATTGAGGTTAAATTGATAAGTATTAAATTAATTATCATTAAAAAAATTCCGGAGAATTTCACATATCTGCTGGCGGCGTTCTTTAAAAACAGGATTTTTAAATCCGGGCTTCCATTTCAGAGAAGACAGCTCATCGGAAACAATCAGAATGCACCCCACATCAATTTTGCGAAAAGTACCCACAGAAAACAATGCCGCTGCTTCCATTTCCACAGCCAGCGCATTTTTTTTCTGAAAACAGACAACTTTTTCTTTTGTTTCGCGATAAATAGCATCTGTGGACCAGACAGGTCCTTCATGAAACGTGACGTTATTCGTGGTAAGGGTTGATTTGATGTTTGTCTGGAGTGAAACGCACGGAAAGGATTCTGAATGTGGCGCTGCAGTATAATTTTTAGATGTTCCGTCATCAATAAAAGCTTTTTCAGGAATAATGACATCACCAATCCGGACATTATCGGAAATCGCCCCGCACCATCCCAAAAAAACAACTTCACGAATACCCCATGCGACCAGGGACTCCAACAAAATTACCGCATAAGGGGCGCCGATAAATGGACCAATAAGCCCCATCGAAGTATTGTCATACCCGTAATTCAAACGGCTCATTAACAACCGGTGTGATTTGCTTTCCCGGGTTTTTAACAGACGATGTAAATAGTCAAGATCGGACTGGTTGGCAACCATCACGCAACGCGTATGCAGTTGCTGTGGTTTTTTACCCATTATCGGATTGATTATGGCCTCATGGGTATTCATAGAGATATCTGCGTTTATCTTTTATGAGATATTTAAAAAAAAGGTTGAAAGTCGAAGGCTGAAGGATAAAACGTATCGATCCTTCCCTAAAGACCTTCTACCTTCAGCCTAAACCCCTAATCTATTTCATCGGATCAACCCGGGCGGTCATTTCTTCTTTTATCTCATCAATCGTGTCATAAAGCCACATGACATCTTCGATGGTCAGCCGCCCCGCTTTTGCCGGCCGTCTTTCCGTTCCGTCTTTTTTCATCAAAATACGCGGACCAATCTGAAGCTTCGGCTCACCGTCCCCGTACTGATTAATAGAAACCATCAGACCGGTCTCTTCGCATTTCCATTCTTTGAGCGTTTTATCTTTATCTGGATCATAACCTGCCATAACCTTATACCTCCGTTGTGATTAACTTTCTTATTAATGTTTACAGTAACTACGCCGATGGTCAACAAACCCTGATAAAATGAAAAAGTGAACATTCTTCGTAACGTCTCAATAAGTCAGGACAAAATAATGTACCCCGCAACCCTGTTTTTATAAATTTTACATACAACATATCGTGGATTATGGAAACCTAAAGGTTTCCGCTACATAGCGAGATGGCACAATCAGATGTAGAGGAGGCATTTATGCCTCCAAAACCTGGCTGCGGATAGGTTGCTGGGCAGAATCTAAAAGTTTCCGCTACAAAGAGTCCTGGCCATAACCGAGTCTTTTTGAGAACATACCATTCTTAAGTTGAAATTTTCGAAAAATCAGCCACCCGTTCAAACAAACCGGATATTTGCCCCAAAAGGGCCAGACGATTTCTTCGCATATCAATATTTTCTGCCATAACCATGACATCATCAAAAAAACGGTCAACAGATTCCCGCATAGACGCAATATCGGCAAACGCCCTGTCAATATGGCCATTTTTGATGTGTGTATCGACACTTTGTTTGACGTTTTTATACTGATTAAATAATGCAGATTCGGAATCATGCTCAAAAAGTGATTCGTTAACAGTTTGTGTAACCGTTTCAGAGGAATCGGCCTTTCTGATAATATTCACCACACGTTTAAACGCAGTGGCAAGAATTTCAAAATCAGGTTCAGCTTTTAATTGTTGTAATGCATGGGCTTTTTGCCAGATCGTCGGGATATTGTCTTTTGAAACAGATAGAACAGCAGCGACGGCGTCTTTTGAAATACCCTCCTCTTCAAGCAGGTGCGCCATGCGCCCCTTTAAAAAATCTATAATTTTTTTTGTCAAACCGCCGACTTCAGATGCATTACATTTATTAAAAAGTTTAATGCTCTCTTTGATGAGATCATTTAATGAAAATATAAATTTATTTTCAAGCGCAATCAATATAATCCCGTTTGCCTGGCGGCGAAGCGCATACGGATCCGAGGCACCGGTCGGTATCAGACCAATACTGAAGCAACCGCAGATTGAGTCAATTTTATCTGAAATGCTTAAAACAGCGCCTTCAACAGTCTCCGGCAAACGCCCGCCGGCAAACGTTGGCCGGTAATGTCCCTCAATTGCTGTTCCCACTTCGTCCGGCTCATTTTGTTTTTGTGCGTATACCCGGCCCATGATTCCCTGGAGTTTGGGGAACTCGATCACTGCATGACTGACCAAATCTGATTTGCATAAACCGGCAGCCCTTGAAATATGAGCAATCTGAATGTCATTCAGATTTTGAGTTGACGCCAAAAAAACAGACAGCTTTTCAATCCGAATTGTTTTGTCATGCATGGATCCAAGATCCGCCTGAAATAAAACAGCCTTTAACTTTTCTTTTTTTTCATCCAGCGAACTTTTTAAATCCGTATTAAAAAAGAATTGAGCGTCTGCCAGCCGGGCTCTTAGAACACGTTCATGGCCTTTTGCAACCAGATCCATATCATTGGCTTTTGTATTATTAATAGCCACAAAATAAGGCATCAGATTGCCCTGATGATCCTCAATCGCAAAGTATTTCTGATGAACCCGCATGGAAGTAATTAATATCTCTCGGGGCAGTTCAAGAAATTCATCATCAAACCGGCCGACAACTGCTGCCGGATATTCAATCAGATTGGTGACGGTATCCACCAGATCCTCATCCGGTATCACATAGCCGCTGATTCGAATGACCGCTTCGTTCATCTGTGTGACCAGTTTTTCTTTACGCCAGCTGATATCTGCCATTACAAATGCATCGGACAGGCGGTCAAGATACTGATCCGGTGAAGACAATTTTATTTTTTGGGGCGCCATAAACCGATGCCCGAATGTGTTTCTGCCGCTTTTTACATCACCCACCTGAAATGGGATTACATTTTCTCCCAAAAGTGCGGCAATCGAATGAATCGGCCGCGCAAACTGGATTTTCAGGTCTGCCCAGCGCATGGTTTTGGGAAAATTTATCGACAGTATGGATTCAGGAAGCATCTCCTTTAATACTGTTTTAGCGGCAACCCCGCGTTCTGTTTTTACAGCATAAAGATAGCGGCCCTTTTCCGTTTCCCTGACCTTTAACTGTTTTGGGGAAACACCAATTTTCTCTGCAAATTTTTGGCCCGGAACCGTCAGGTTGCCGCTTTCATCCATGGCGATTCGTTCGGGCGGCCCCATCATTTCAACGGATAACGGGGCCTGTTTTCCTGCCACATCATCAACAATAAGGGTCAAACGCCTGGGCGTTCCGTAAATATGAATTTCACCATGCGCAATACGGGCGTATGCCATTTTTTTTCGCAGAATCGCTGAAAACGATTCCAATGCTGGAAGAATATATCCTGCCGGGATTTCTTCGGTTCCGATTTCCACCAATAACCGATTCATAGTGACTCCTGTTTTTCTCATAATCTTAATCTTAATCTGTCTTTTTATAAAAGACCTTCACACAAAAGAGTATGATTATGAGTAAGATTAAGAATTAAACCAAATCATCATTCAGAGCAGCGCCAAATATCTCCGACCTGACCCGAAGGACCATATTTTCGACATTCAAATAAACATTAAAGTGGTGATCATTATTTGATCAAAGGAAAACCCATCTCCTCTCGCTGCTTTACATAACCCTCCGCACAAGCGCGAGCAAGCGTTCTGATCCGTCCGATATACCCGGTACGTTCCGTCACGCTGATTGCACCACGGGCATCCAGTAAATTAAACATATGGGAACATTTCAAACAATATTCATACGCAGGCAGCACCAGGCCTGCGTTAATGGCATTTTTGGACTCAGCTTCAAACGTACTGAAAAAGTTAAACAGCATATCAATGTCTGCTACTTCAAAGTTATAAGTAGACTGATCGACCTCCTGCTGATGATGAACGTCACCGTAATTGATCTGGCTGTTCCACTGGATATCAAAGACATTATCAACGCCCTGGAGATACATACAGATCCGTTCCAGGCCATAGGTCACTTCTACCGGAACCGGATGGACCTCTATGCTTCCAGCCATCTGAAAATAGGTAAACTGGGTAATTTCCATCCCATCCAGCCAAACTTCCCAGCCAAGACCTGAAGCGCCAAGGGTCGGAGATTCCCAGTCATCTTCAACAAAACGGATATCGTGATCCATGGGATCAATCCCCAGAACCTTCAGGCTCTGAAGATACAACTGCTGAATATCTGTTGGAGACGGCTTGAGAATCACCTGAAACTGATAATAATGCTGAAGGCGGTTCGGGTTTTCACCATATCGTCCGTCTGTCGGCCTTCTGGATGGTTGTACATAAGCGACATTCCAGGGCTCGGGCCCCAGTGTTTTTAACAAAGTTGCGGGATGGAAGGTTCCAGCGCCGACTTCCATATCATACGGCTGCAATAGAACGCACCCTTTTTTAGACCAGAATTTTTGAAGCCCAAGAATCACATCCTGAAAATACATCTTTTTATCCTTATTATTTAAAATTCTTTATTTTGAGACAGATCCTTGATTACAGAGAACCTGTTAATAATCCGTTTGAATCAATATCAACATCCAATAGACACGCTTCTTTTCTTTCTGAAAGAATCTGCTCCCAGACAATTTTCAATTCAGATATTTTGACCTCACTACCCAGTGCCCAGACACAGCCGCCACCGCCGGCACCGGTGAATCGTGCACCGCAGCTATGATCAAGAGCTGAATCTACCAATTTTTTGCCGGTATCATCCAGCACCTCCGATGTCATTTCAACACGGATGGCAGTTTCACGGTTTATCTGTTTTACAGCTTCTGCGATGTCAAATAAAACAAATGCCGCAACAAACGCACGGGTGCAGTTTGCAATTTCAACCCACTGGGTTCTGCATTCACCGGTGATAAACTGTTTTACCCATTGGCTGTTAATATTTTTCGATTCATGGGGTATTCCGCAATATGCCAGCAGTAGATTTTTTGAAAATGACGTGTATTGTTCCGGATGCCCTATCGGCTGTCGCAAAAAAGGTTGAGAGGCCCCAGCGCCCTTCCAGTACCAGGCATTAATGCCGCCATAAACGGCAGCCAGCTGATCCTGAAATCCGCACGGTACACCGGCCACACTTTCTTCAATGCCATGGGCCAGCAGCGGAATCTGATCATGAGCAACCATGGGTCGGCCTGATTTTTTTAACAGTATATTAAATGCAGCAATCAGGGCAACGGCAGCAACCGAAGAACCGCCCAATGCACTGCGCGGCGGAGAGCCGGATTCAATCATAATATGAATACCGTCAATCTGAAAATACGATGCAATAGCAAACATCAGCCCCATCGGATGATCAAAAGGCACCTTTTCGACCGGGTATTCAGCGATTTTAAATCCCTTTGAGGATATTTTAATATATCCTTTTTGAAACGGGACAATCTGCACCCGGGTGCGCATGGCAAGGGCGATATTAAACGTGCAGGGACTGAGATATGACAGTGGATAATAAAAACTGCTGATATCCAGCGTCCCCCCCATATCAATCCGACAGGGTGCGGATGCTACAATCCGATCAGATTGTAATATTTGGTTTATTTGACTGTTCATCACTTATTTAAAACAATAGAATGAGATATATTTTTAATTTAGTTTCTTCTCTCTAATTTTTGTGTTTTTTGGGCAAATTTTTTTAAAAACTCAAAAAATGTAAAGTGACTAAAGTGATCTAAAGTGCCTAAAGTTGTGGACTGCGCTAAACGCGCGATCATCCGGCACTCAATTGGACTTGCCTGATGTATTCCAGCAGAACGATATCACTACAAATTGAGTGCCGGATTAACCATAACTTTAGCTCACTTTAAACTTTAGTTCACTTTTAACTTTTCCTGTTTATACGGGTTAGACATTATTAAGGATTAAAGATGAAAGGAAATGAACCGGTTTTAAAATCCGTTGATATCGGAGATACATCCCTTCAATATTTATCATATGAAGGCAATGGCCCCACCCTTATTTTCATGCATGCCACCGGGTTTTTACCGTGGTTGTGGCATCCCATTGCGCGAAAACTGACTGATTCATTTAAAATTATTTCACCGTATTTTTGTGATCACCGCAGCGCAGATTCTGAAAAAGGCGGGCTGGACTGGCTTCTCCTTGCAGAAGATTTAACCAAATTCTGCAAATGTTTGGAAATCAAATCCCCGTTTATGGTCGGCCATTCAATGGGCGGCGCGGTCATTACAATTGCCGGCGGACAATTTGGATTATCAATCGAAAAATTATTGTTAATTGAACCTATTTTTTTACCCCGGGAATTTTATAC
>JAGGYV010000300.1 GCA_021162325.1 Desulfobacteraceae bacterium
AAAGGGGCGATTTGTTTATTTCTATCCATGCCAATGCCTCAAGAAATAAACGGGCATTTGGGATTGAAACATATTTTTTGAATTTAACGACGGATGATGAATCCATCACTGTTGCGGCAAGGGAAAACGCGACGTCGGAAAAAAATATCAGTGAACTTCAGACCATATTGAATGATTTGCTTCAGAACGCAAAAATAAATGAATCCAGTCGGTTGGCGACATATGTGCAAAAAGAGCTGTGCCACACAATGAAGAAAAAATATAATCGTATTAAAGATAAAGGCGTTAAGCGGGCACCTTTTTATGTGCTTATCGGTGCCCAGATGCCGGCGATTTTGATTGAAACTTCTTTTATCAGCAACAAGACAGAATGCCAGCGCTTAAAGGATACAACGTATCAGCGCACACTGTGTGACGGTATTGTCAACGGTATCCGAAGATACATCAAAGAGACCCAGCCAACGGCATATTCCAGGCACCCGGCTGAAGAAGGCCCGCAAGGATAGTTTGTTGGTTGCGGCGGGATTGGAAATAATATAAAAATTATCGGAAAAATATTTTTTTAAGTAAAAGAAGAATAAGGACAAAAAAATGAATAGTATACAGGCAATTTCAGTTTTTGACGGGCGGTACCGTCGTTATACAAAAGAATTAAATGACATATTTTCAGAATACGGATTAATTAAGCACCGGGTATTTGTTGAAATTCAATGGCTGAAGTTTTTATTTCAGGAACTGGCCTTTGAGACTGTCTCTGAAGATGACATCCAGCGGATTGATTCTATTTTTTCTGATTTTAATGTGGAAGCGGCGCTTCAAATAAAAGAAATTGAAAAAGAGACAAATCACGATGTTAAGGCGGTTGAATACTATATAAAACAGAAAATGACCGCAATGGGAATGGTGCATTTGAAGGAATGGGTGCACTTTGCCTGTACATCCGATGATATTAATAATACATCATATGCGTTAATGGTGAAAGAAGGCCGATCAAAGCTTATTGATGATATTTCTTTGGTGATTGAAAAAATTGAATCCTATGCCAAAGAATATAAAGGCATTCCCATGATGTCCCGGACGCATGGGCAGCCGGCAACGCCGACAACGGTCGGCAAAGAATTTGTCAATTATGCATGGCGTTTAAGAGTTGAATTGACAAATTTGAAGTTGTTGTATGTGCACGGAAAAATGAATGGTGCCAGTGGTAATTTTAATGCGCATCAATTTGTTTTCCCGGAAATTAACTGGATAGCGGCCAGTGAAAAGTTTGTTTCCCAATATTTAGGCCTGACACCCATTTTATATACCACCCAGATTAACCCGAATAATTATATCGCTGAGATATTGCATAATTTGATTCGAATTGCTTCAACCCTTATTGATCTGGACAGGGATCTGTGGGGGTATATTTCTTTGGGCTATTTTAAGCAGAAAACGGTTCCCGGTGAGGTGGGATCCTCAACCATGCCGCATAAAGTCAATCCCATTGATTTTGAGAACAGTGAGGGAAACATGGGAATGGCCATTTCCCTCATGGAGCATCTGGCGGTCAAATTATTAAACTCCAGGTTTCAGCGTGACTTGACAGACAGCACCGTACTTCGTAATTTAGGCGCTGTCTGGGGGTATTTTGTGATTGGGCTGCAAAGCACGATAAAGGGTCTTAACAAAATTGTACTCACCAGCGAAGTCCTTGAAAATGATCTTGAAGCCAATCCCGAATTGCTGGCGGAAGCAATTCAGACAGCCATGCGGGTGTTTAAAGAAGAAAACCCCTATGAGAAATTAAAAGGCCTTACACGGGGCCGGCGCATTTGCCTGGATGATATCAGTCAATTTGTTGATGATCTTGAAAAAATTCCGGAAGTGCTGAAAGCACGAATGAAAAAACTGACGGTAAATCATTATACAGGGCTTGCTGAAAAACTGGTTGATCATTATTTCAGCAAAATATAGTTTTTGTTTGATTAAATAAAAGTAATACGCTAAAGAATTATATTGTTTATCTGACAGAACAGCGATTTTGGGTCCAATTTAAATTTATTTGATTTAAAATCGGTGAGGGGAATAAATATATTTTTGAAGGGGTGATAATAAATGGATTTTACAATCGAATTTGATAAGCAGCAGATTGAGTCAATTGAGAATATTCTACAGGAAGAGCTTGTTGATTTAGGGGTTCAAAGTGTTATTTTGATGGATCTGGCCGGCAATGTCATCGTTAATCTTGAAAATGGTGATGTTACTCATGACGTGTATTCCCTCGCAGCCCTTGCGGCCGGGAATTATGGCGCGGTCAGTGCAATGGCGAATATTATCGGTGAACAGGAATTCTCTCTTCTTTTTCATAAAGGCGAAGAAGAAAGCATCCATTTCAGTAAGGTTGTAGAAGATTTATTGTTGCTTACCATTTTTAACAAAAATGTATCTTTGGGCTTTTTGCGTTTAAAAGTCGCTGAAGCGGTTAAAAGGATTCAAGTGCTGATATAGTCTTTGCTGTAGTTACGTTTTAATGAATAGAGAATCGTCATCTAAAGTTTTGTTGATGATTTAATTTGTTTGTATCTGATGTTGTTTGTTGCCGAAGTATTTGTTATAATCGGCAAAATTTTAACCTATGAGTGCTGGAGGTAGGTGGTTTGGCATTAATAAATCCGAAAAAGAAGGAGGTCCAGGTAAAAATAGTCTACTATGGTCCTGGCCGAGGAGGTAAAACAACCAATCTTGAATATATTAATAAGCGGTTCAAAAAACGCATTCAGAATGAAATGGTGACGGTAAAAACGTATGGCGATCGAACCCTGTTTTTTGATTTTTTACCGTTTGATATAGGAGAAATTAAAGGACATAGCATTAAAGTTCAGCTTTATACGGTACCCGGCCAGGTAAAATATAATGCCACGAGAAGACTGGTTCTAAGAGGTGTGGACGGCTTAGTATTTGTTGCTGATTCAATGGATTTAAGACGTGAAATGAATATTCGTTCGCTACAAAATCTTAAAGAAAATCTGGAAACATTCAATAAAAGTATTTTCAATACTCCGCTGGTATTGCAGTATAACAAACGCGATCTGGAAGAAGAAGGTATCCCTATTCTCTCCGTCGATACGCTTCAAAGAGATTTGAACAGTCGGTTAAAAGCACCGAGTTTTGCGGCAAGTGCTGTTAAGGGGGATAATGTTCCCGCAACAATGAAGAAAATTATCGCGTTAACCGTCGGGTCATTGAGAAAAAAACTTGGATAGGAGGGCACGCATTGACTACAAAGGATGATGATGGAAGCCTCGGTGCCGAGGTTTCAAGTCGATTAGATGAATTGTTTGGGGATGATGATTCCGAAGGGTTACCGGTGTCAAACGTTCCCTCTGATGCAGTCAGTGTTGCTGGCGAATCAAAAAGGGCTGCCCGTAAATCAGTTAAGCCCGTGGCTGATCGTGCTTCTGATACGCTGGGTGAGGAGTCTCCGGTCGGAAATTTGAAGGCGTTGGTTTTTTCCATAGATTGGGAAATCACGGATGAAACAATGGTTGATTTTCTTACTGAAATAAAGCGTTTGAGACAAAGATATAAAAATGATAAAATCTTGTCACTTTTCCTGAAACTGCACGAATCCATTGGCAAGTATATCAAAGCCAAAAAAGCCCGGGCCCATCCGGATTCAATTAAATTCGTTGCATCCGTATATAAAAGTTTTGAAAAGGTTCTTTTGTCCCCCGGAATAAAAGAAAATCAGAAGAAACAATTGCTTAACGCTGAAGTTAAAAAATTTAAAGATTTTAAACAACGGGTTCTGCTCAGGGACAGCACGGCTGAGCCGGTACAAGTTGTTGACTCTGTTGTCGTCGTGGATGATAAAAAGGCGCAGCCGGTCAGCGGGGGCTCGCTGTCGTTGGAAACCAAAGAAGCGATTGATTATATGCTGGAACAAATCAAAAAGGAGATCAAAACTGAATTCCACACATTACGGCAGATAATCAAGAATATCGGTGCATAGCAGTTCAAGCGCTGGGCTATTTTTGTTGACGTGTTTCTTTTATTTCGTGATGTGACTCGGCAGATTACTTAATGATTTTTTGGAGGCTGAATGATGAATGTTTTTGCAGGTGATATGTCCAAACTGGTTCTTAAACGGACAGTTCGTGCTGACTTGGGTGAGGTTTCGCTGGATAGTGAGATGCTTCAGGTTTTGATGGAACTTGACGGGACAAAAAATCTTGGCAATGTTGCCCAGTCGTTAAATATGAATTTAAAACAGTTACGATTGGTTTTAAATCGACTCTATAAACTCCGTCTTTGTGAAACCGCAAAAGAAGCAATTCCCAGACTGAATAAATCTTTTTTCCATTATTTATCCGTAGAACTGGCTCGTGCAATGGGGCCCATCGCCGATGTCGTGATTGAAGATGAAATCAGTGAAATGGGTGAGAGTCAATTGAAATTTCCCTCCCACCGTGCGGCCGAACTGGTGGATTTACTGGCTCGCCAGATTCTCAGAGAAGAGAGAAAAGTTGTTTTTCAGCAAGCCATGGTTAGAAAACTTCGGGAAGTAAAAACATAAATTAATCCAGTTAATTGTTTTAACGTATCATATTATTCAATGTCGCCAATTTAATTAAGGAGGAAAAGATATGACGGTTATTTGTGAAGAGTGCGGGAAGGTTTATCACATAGATCCTGATAAGCTATCCCAGTATAAGGGTAAATCCGTCAGGGTTCGCTGTGGTGAATGCGGTCATGTGACCCAAATTTCAAAGTTGATTGAAGCGGCGGAAGAACCTGTGGATGATTTTGCAGCAGCTGATGTTCCTGACATGCCGTCATTTGAACCTGAAGAAGAAGAAATAGAAGAAGAAATAGAAGAACGTTCGGAGAGAATCAGTGCCGGAATTCGTTCCAGCGGCTGGCTCGGGTTAAGAGGAAAAATGATGATCCTTTTCCTTGTCCTTCCGATTCTGTTAATGGCAGTTTCCGGATATTTTTCTCAACAGCAGTTAAACAAGCTGGCGGATGAAATTACTGAGGAGAGTACTGCCCTTATTCTTCAGGAAGGTAAGGAAAAGCTCATGCAAAAATCCAGGGATGTGGCATTGCAAGCCGAAATTTATTTGCGCGCCCATCCGGACCTTGTAAAAGAGGACTTTTTCTATGATCCTGATTTTAGTGGAATCGGTGTGCAGGGTGTTGGTCAGTCCGGGTATACCTGTGTCATTCAGCAGCCTGAACCGGATAAAGGCCAGAACTGGACGATCTGGGCGCATCCGAATCCGAATATTATCGGGATTGATGATATTGATATGATCAGAAAGGCGCTTGGGCCCTATTTTGAGCACTTTTGGAATGTGATTACCGGTTCTCAGGGGATGAAAGAGGCTGAAGGCTTTTATCGCTGGAAAGATCCGGATGGAAAAATTCGGGAAAAATATATGGCAATTGCCCCGATTCAGATTGAAGGAAAGCCTTTTCTCCTGATGAGTACAGCGTATATTGATGAATTTACCAACAAGACTGAGAACCTTAAAAAACGGGCACAAAAATTGTCTGTGGATACTCGGAATTTAAATCTTGGTATTCTGATCGGTGCGATTGTTTTGATTGGTTTAATCGTTATCATCTATGGTTACCGATTGTCCCGAAATATTCAGTATCTGACGGAAGCAGCTGATCGCATCAGTGTCGGTGATCTTGAGGCAGAAATTGATGTTCATTCAAAAGATGAGATCGGCAACCTTGCAGATGCGATTTCAAGAATGCAGGACAGTCTTAGATTTTCGATTGAGCGGTTAAGACGCAGACGATAATTTTTTTAAAAAATGTTATTATCAACAAAACAAGCAATGTGTCAAATAATAGCACATTGCTTGTTTTGTTATATATGAATTAAATAATATTTTTCCGGTATAATTTTTCCGGGAGGAATTCGTACAGGAAGAAACAATGATTATAATACCGAGGGAGAAACCTGATGTTTC
>JAGGYV010000147.1 GCA_021162325.1 Desulfobacteraceae bacterium
AAATCCCCTTGCACCAGCGCAATTATTTTTCTTTCCAGATTATTAAACATGTCAACTTTTTATATTTTGCAATAGATGAAAGTCAAGTAATTTCAATATATCCGGCTATCAACACTTTTCAGGAAACAGACGCTTTACATCCGATTCACATGCCCTGCAAACCCCCCGCTCGGTGATAAATGCGGTGACCAGCCGGGCCGGGGTCACATCAAAGGCATAGTTGGCGGCCGGGCTGTTTTCCGGCACAAGGAGGGTGTCACGGCTTTTGGGCGCACCAGGAATGTAGCGGACCTCATCCGGATCCCTGATTTCGATAGGGATATCCGCCACGCCGTCGGCAATCGTCCAATCAAACGTGGATGAGGGGAGTGCCACATAAAAAGGGATATTGTTATCTTTTGCCGCCAGTGCCTTTAAATAGGTACCAATTTTATTTGCCACATCGCCGGTATAAGTGGACCGGTCCGTTCCCACAATCACCATATCCACCAGGTTGTGCTGCATGAGATGTCCGCCGGCATTATCCGTAATTACCGTATGCGGCACACCGTACTTTCCGAGCTCCCAAGCCGTCAGCCGGGCACCCTGATTCAGGGGACGGGTTTCATCCACCCAGACATGCACATCAATTCCCTTTTCCCGGGCCGCATAAATGGGGGCGGTTGCGGTGCCATATTCAATACAGGCCAGGCTGCCTGCATTGCAGTGGGTTAAAATATTCACCGGCTGGCCCGGTTTTTTCCGGGCAATTTCTTCGATCAACTTCACCCCATGCCGGCCGATATTTTTTGAATTTTCAACTTCTTCCTCGGCGATTTCGCCGGCAACCCGACGGGCGATGTCAATGCGGCGAGTCGGGTCTTGTTCCGACAGCACGGCAGTTAACATCCGATTCACTCCCCAGGACAAATTAACCGCTGTGGGCCGTGCATTGATAATTTTTTCCGCCGCATTTTTTATATATGCTTCGTTATCATTGGATTTGTCATTTTTTAAAGCGATAAAAATTCCATATGCACCGGTAACGCCAATCAGCGGGGCGCCCCGCACCACCATGTCTTTAATGGCAAAAATCACCTGTTCTACAGAATTTAATGTCATATCAATCTGTTCATGCGGCAGTGCCCGCTGATCAATGACTTTTACCACATCTGACGCGTGATCAATCCATATCGGCCGGAACCGTTCACCCTCGTTGTTCATTTGGTTCTCCAGTTGACTAAATATTTTTTCTGTTTATTTTTGTTTTTAGAATTTTAATGTCTTTATGCTTATAATATGCTTTAAATGGACTGAAAATACATTGGGTGGCACTTGACATCAATACATTTTTACTGTTTTATTAAAAGCTATTTAACCGAATCCAAAACAATCATTGATATAAAATATCTACCATGAAAGTACTCTGGCAAATTCCGGCAATTTTAGTGATCACAGCCTTCATCGCGCTTGGCTACAACCAGATCCGCGCCAAAGCCATCCCCCTGTTTCACCCATGGAGTGAAAACATTTCCAAAAACGCTTTTTCCGAATCAATTTCAACCATTTCAATAAATGAAGCAGCCGAACTTTTCAGCATCAACGATGCTGTTTTTATCGATGCACGTCCTGAATCGATTTACAATCAAGGACATATCCGGGGAGCACTCTGCCTGCCCTGGAATCAAGCTGAAGAAAAATGTTTTGAATTGATTGACAATATTCCCCCTGAAAAAAACATCATTACTTACTGTGATGGGGCGACTTGCGATTTATGTGGCAAGCTGGCTGTTTTTCTGTGTGATCTTGGTTTTAAACAGGTAAAGGCGCTGGTGAATGGCTGGACACTCTGGAACCAAAACAAACTACCGGTTGATTTGCCAAAAACATCACAATAGAGACTCAGCCATGCGATCCCGACAAAAAAAAATTATACCGGCATCAAACATTTTAAAAATTCATAGCATAATATCACTCATCGTTCGTTTTGTCCTTGGTGGGATATTTATCACCGCCGGAATTCCCAAAATTCTGGACACTGCTTCATTTGCAGGTATCATATATAATTATCATCTGCTTCCCGATATGCTCATCAATGTATTTGCCATTACCCTGCCCTGGCTTGAAGTCCTTCTCGGCAGCATGTTAATCACGGGCATCTGGATGCCGGGTACGGTAATATTATATAATTCATTAATGCTTACTTTTATTGCTGCTCTTTCTTTCAATTTCACAAGAGGACTTGATATCAGCTGCGGATGCTTCTCAACAAACGCCGGCGACATCATCGATATGGACATAATTTTTCGGGATATTATTATCTTAATTGCATCCATGTATCTCTTTTTTATGGTGTTTATTAAAAAAATGACGAGTAACACCATTTTTGCAAAAAAATAAATTCTGTACAGAAAAGGTTTTCTTCGGGCGCTAAAAAACTTTTCATGGTGGCGAATTACCACTGTATAAATAAATATATCGATTAAAACAATCCGCATGTATTTAAAGCCGGTTGGTTATTGACAGCCAATTTAAATTGATATAATAACACAATTATTAAAAATAAAATCGTGCCGGAGTGGTGGAATTGGTAGACGCAGAGGACTCAAAATCCTCCGCCAGCGATGGTGTGCGAGTTCAAGTCTCGCCTCCGGCACCATATTTAATATCAAGGGGTTATCGCTAAATGTGAAGCCCCTTTTTTATTGGTTAAAAAAAAGAGCGTTGATCATCGTTTCGGCCATTTTTTAAAAATCTCTGCCTTGTAGGGGCGGGGTTTATCCCCGCCCGAAACGGGAGGACAATAAAAGGCAATATAGGGGTCGGACCAAGCAAAATTTTATAACCAACTGTTAACATATATAAAAAAATATAATCTTGCAAAAAAACTGCTCTTAGAAGGGATGTTTTAATTTAAAAATGAGCTGTTTAAGAAATGATGCTTTTATGGTTAATCCGTTAAAGATACCATTTCACCCTTAAAATGATGCCTCTAAAAGGCCAAAGTGGAATAAGCTAAATTTTATACATAATATAATCATCAACTTAAAAACACTTACTTGGTCCGACCCCAATTTTATTATGCCGGTCGCACTCGTGGTTCGTTCCTCACATCAATCTATCCTTATTCGTTGGGTGAGATCTTCCTTTGAATCAACTTTTGAAGGAACTGCCAATAATATGGCCCTAAGAGCTTTGTTCACAGATTTTGATGTTTTAAAAACACTTGCTACATCTGGGTCAAGCGTCACTGATACATGATAATCCGCCGCAAAACGATTGTTTTTAGCTTTAGAATAATCAAAATTATATTCTGAAAGCATATCAGCTTTTGAAGGGGTTGTTTTTTTCATATTTTTCGACCTCTTGTTTAGTTGTTTTTCGTGCACTAATAATC
>JAGGYV010000117.1 GCA_021162325.1 Desulfobacteraceae bacterium
TCCCTTCATGAAACTTAACAATTGAAGCAATAAACAAATCATTCGGGCCAACATTGCAACCGATTGTTTCGGTCTTATATCGGATGTCAGCGTATACATATGTCATCATGTCATTAAAAGAAACAAGTTCAAATGGTTCAAGAAATTTCTCAACTTTCTCAAGATTTCCATCGCGATTTTTACTCTTGTATGCCCCAAATATCAGTTCTGCCTTAACTACGGAAGGAATTGCAATTTCATTCGGAGGAGTTAATAGCATCTTTTTTTTGATATGTTGATATGTCCCATTCAAAAAATATATGCAGGTATTTGTGTCCAGAAAATACATTACAAATTTTCCCTTACGGTGTCAGAGCCGGGCGCAACATCTTCAGGCGCCGTAAATGTATCATCATCAATGGAACCAAAAAGGCTTTCATAATCAACTGGATACACCGGATCGACCCGGGATCGTATTTGTTCCGCTACCCATTTTGAAATAGATACCTTCTGTCGCATTGCGGCATTTTCAACCTTTTTGAGGGTGGGTTCATCAATGTAGAGCGATATCTGTGGCATAAGTATCTCCTTTATTTTCATATAAGGATAGAGACATCTTTTTCAAATATCAAGTATATTGCCAAGTATACTTGCGCCTGTTGCCCGCCTGATAGAAAACTGACCGAAGCAAAACTTTTCATGCAACCGGATGATGGATATCACGGTTTAACCAAAATGGAGCGTTTAAATAAATTTTATCCGCTTTGCCGCAAAAACCACCATTTTTAACAGCATCCAGCCGTGCCGCCAGCGGCTGATATTGGTGTCGCCATAAGTTCGAGACCAATATCGAACCGGCATTTCCACATTTTTCAGATTCAACTTTGCTGCGCCAAACAACAAATCAAGAAGACCCCATAAGAGCCCAGTTTTCAATCTTCAGTCCTTCGATTCTTTTAAACTCTTTTTCATTATTCGTTACAAAAATCCCTTCATGAAATTTAACAATTGAAGCAATAAACGGTCTTGATCATCGTTTCGGCCATGGCTCAATTCCTGATTTTTTATCCGATATCCGTAAAGGGCGGCTTTAGCCTTCCATTCAAGATGGAGGTCTAAAGACCTCCGCTACATATGGCCAAAACGATGATCAAGGCTCGAAGGACGAATGCCAATCGCTTACATGATAACGAAGATACATTTATTTTCTTTTACTTCTTCAAATGATTTTCCACCTGCCGGACTTCCATCTCCAAAATATCAGCGATCTGCCCAGCCGTCATCCCCTTGCGGGACATCTTACGAATCGTTTCTTCCAAATTACGCTGCATCCCCTGTTGCATCCCCTGCTGCATCCCCTGTTGCATCCCCTGTTGCATCCCCTGTTGCATCCCCTTTTTAATCCCGATTTTTTCGACACTTGTTACATACGGCATCTGTTTATCCTCCTCATAATGTTTTATCTCTTCCCAAAAAACCGTCTCCAATTCATCCGAAAGTCTCATCATCCAGTCAATGAACCGAAACAGATTTAAAATATCCTTCTGACGATATCCCTTCGCATACAGCGATTTCGTCAATTCAACTTTCCACTCTTTGCGCCGATTCACATCATTTCGCGTCTCCCGGGTTTTCAAATGCGCCATGACGGCAATCGAAAAAGGATTGCTGTCGTCTTTCAAATCATCCCAACGGTCAACATAATCGAGCAACTTCACTACCGGAAACCGGATACCCGCCTCGCAGCCAAAAAGCGTGTGGGCGTAGCTACCCGGCCGCCAATCTGGTCGGTTGTCCGCCAATACCGCAAGGCTGGCCACCGGTCGGTCATAACGATCAAATATGCGGTAATTATAAACATACATTCGTTTGGCAAAATCCGCATCCTTTTCCCCCTGAATCTCCACATGAACCATCACCCATGCGCTTTCTCCGTTGATTTTCCATAACTGCACCAGCTTATCCGCATAGCGTTTCCCAAGCTCAGCATCCCGAACAATCTGCTCCAGTTCTTTATCTAAAAACTGAAAGCCTTTATTCCAATCAATCTCCATCGCGGCCTGAGAAAAAAAGAAACGCATGAACTCCTGAAAATAATCTTCTAAAACTTCCTTCCATGGGCTATCATAATCATCTCTCATTATTTTCAATTCCTTGTTTGAGCCAAGGCCCACTCGTCGGGGCAAATTTTATCCCCACCCACAATTTAACCGGCCGTTGAATGGTAAAAGATCGCTTTCCAGATTAGAAATCCGGCCTTAAAAACCGCTCTGGATTCCGGCCTGCGTCGGAATAACGACATTTTTGTTTTAGCGGATAACGGGCTCCGATGACTAAAACCACCAATCACACAAATTTTATCCGCCGGGCCGCAAAAACCACCATTTTTAAAAGCATCCACCCATGCCGCCACCGGCTGATATTGGTGTCGCCATAAGTTCGAGACCGATACCGAACCGGCACCTCAACGATTTTCAAATTCAGCTTGGCCGCGCCAAACAGCAGGTCAAAATCACCAAATGGATCAAAATCACCAAAATAGGACCGGTTATCTGCCAGTTTTTGATAGTCTTTTTTCCACATCACCTTGGTGCCGCAAAGGGTATCCTTGATCGGCTGTTCCAGAAGCCAGGAGAACGCCAGTGAAAAAAACTTGTTGCCGACAATATTAAAAAACCGCATGGCCTCATCTTCCATGGGATATACAAGGCGCACACCGTTAATAAATTCTCCTTTGCCGCTTGCAATAGCCTCGACAAACCGGGGCAAATCTTCCGGCGGGACGGTCATATCCGCATCAAGAATCATCAAAATATCGCCGTCTGCTTTTTCAAACCCAAGACGGACCGCGTCCCCTTTTCCTTTGCCTGGCTGGCGGTATAAACTGATTTGTTTATCCGGGTGCTGTTTTATCGCTTTTTCAATTGTTTCATAGGTGTTATCCGTGGAATGGCCTTCGACAAACACAATCTGGGTCCGACTGCCGAGTGGCGGAACCCGTTTTATTATCTGTTCAATATTTCCGGCTTCATTTCGTGCGGCAACGACGACTGACACTGAAGGCAATTTCTCTGTCCCGATATCTTTCTGCGCAGGCCGGGCAACAATAAAATTCGTCAGGGCAAACCATCGAAATGGCAAAACATTCGCCAGGTAGCGGTTGCACAGGCTGGTTAAAAAAAACCATTGCAGCGGCCAAAGAATTTTAGATCGACCATTGATCACATCAAATCCGGACAATTCAAGCAGATTGACCACATCATTCTGGGCCAGCCAGTTTTGCGGCAATAAATCAGCCCCCTTGCCCAGCCATTTGATAATTGACAGGGGAATTCGCCACAAATTACTGTAAAAATTTATAATTAGCCGGGTTTGGGGATGACACAGCTTTCCAA
>JAGGYV010000191.1 GCA_021162325.1 Desulfobacteraceae bacterium
ATCGCATTATTTATTTAAATCCGTCATTATATTAATATGTATTAATTAGAAAAAAATACAATGAGAAAATTGAAATACAATGAGAAAATCGGTTGATATAAATAAAGCTGAATTTTATCTGCCTGTCCAATGGGATGCAAGAACAACTGTTTACTTTTTATATCTAAAAATCTCTCGAATACCCAATATATCCATAAGATAGATTTTAAAACCTCATGATGTTGTTGCCTGGGAAAGAGTCATAAGGGGTCAAGTCTTCGTTTGACATTTATTTTTTTAATTGTTATTTATATATGTTATGAGCAGACCCTTAAGAATAGAATTCCCGGGTGCGTGGTATTATGTCACAAACCGGGGCCGTCATGGAGACATTGTTTTTGTCGATAAGTATGACTACCAGGTTTTTGTCGACTTACTTCAAGAATCAGTTTCTTTGTGGAATATCGGTATCAGCGCATATAGTTTGATGCCCAACCAGTATCATATGCTGGTCCAGACACCGGAAGCCAATCTTTCCAGAAGCATGCGTCATATCAATGGTATTTATACCCAGCGGTATAACCGTGCCCATGATTTTGACGGTCCTCTGTTTCGCGGGCGTTTTAAGAGTATCTTACTGGAAGAAGGCGAATATCTGCTGGAAATGGTCAAGTATATCCATCAATACGCGAAAATGGCGAAGATCGTTGATCAGATTGACCGTTATCCCTGGAGCAGCCATCCGGGCTATGTGTCAAGGGCAAAAAAATGGGACTGGCTCAATAAAAAAATAATTTTCTCATTGATTTCAGATATCCGGCGGGGCAGTTTAAAGGCATACAGGCAAGCCATGCTTGACAATATCAGTGAAGATATCACCCGGGTATTTTCCATGAAAAAATTTCCCGCGATTTTAGGTAAAAACAGTTTTATTAAATGGGTTCGCAATGAATTTTATGCCGGCAAATCCCATCGCCAGGTACCGGATTCGGCAATTTTAGCACCGGATGTGGGCTGGATTAAAAGCGCTGTTTCAAGAGAATACCAGGTTGATACAGGCGAACTGATGAAATCAAGGCGGGGAATTTTTAATGAACCCAGAGGTGTTGCCATTTATCTGACGCGTCAGTTGAGAAAAGACAGCCTTGAGATCATTGGAAATGAGTTTTCAATGGCCGGATACAGTTCCGTGAGCAGTGCGATAGTCCGTATGAAGCACCAGATGGCAAAAGACAAAAAACTGCCGCAGCGTATCGAAAAAATAAAATCTATGATAATAAACAGATAGTTTTTTGCAAGGCAGGATGTTTGATGTATTGTAAAGTAACATGATACAAATATAAATCCCTCCGAAATTTTTTTAACCCTTTTGATCATAGGAGTCTTTTATGTCTTCATCAATTTTAATCACTGGCGCGTCATCCGGAATTGGCAAAGCACTGGCGTTTGAACTGGCGCAAAAAGGGTATTCCCTGGCACTGGCATCCAGGGAGACGGATCTTTTAAACCAGCTCCGTGATGAGATTATTGCTACCCATAACCCGCCGGCAGTCGCGGTCCGGTCTTTAGATGTCACGGATTATGATGATGTCTTCAAAGCCGTCAACGAACTGGCGGATGAACTGGGCAGCCTGGATATCGTTTTTGCCAATGCCGGTATCGGCCTGGGCGAAAGGGTGGGGCGTGGTGATTTTGAAAAGGCCCGGCGAACCATTGAGGTGAACCTGATCGGTGCCATCGCCACCGTAGATGCCGCTGCCGCCTATTTTTTGGATAAAGGCAAGGGGCATATTGTGGGTACGAGTTCCGTGGCGGCGTTCCGGGGAATGCCGAAAAGTTCAGCGTATAGTGCCTCAAAAGCCGGATTTGCCATATACTTAGAAGCGGTCCGGGCGGAATTGTATAAGAAAAATATTGATGTGACGGTACTGTATCCGGGGTATATTGACACGCCGCTCAATAATAAGCTGAAAAACCGGCCGTTTTTGATATCCGTTGAAAAAGGGGCGGCTGTTATTGCCCGTTTGATAGAGAAAAAAGTCAAGTCTTCGACGGTTCCGGTTTATCCCTGGAATATTGTGGGGCGGTTGATGAAGGTGCTGCCCACGGGCGTCATCTCCAAAATGTAGCGCTGAGTTCCTTAAAAAGAGCAATTTCTGCGTTGCACTGCATCCTTCGTCATTCGCCGTATGAAAAATACGGCTCATTCCTCAGGATTTGTGCGCCTTGAACTTGTCTCTTTTTAAAGAACCCAGCAGAAAATTCTTTATGGGAATTTTAAATTATCAAAAATAATTAGCCGGAATTTTTCTGGATAAATCGGAGTTGGTGAATGATTTTCCGGACTGGATGCTATCCATCAGCTGGGAGATACGGTTCAGGCCTTTATTCCGGAGGATTATCCGCCGTTTATTTTGAATGAAGAATTATAGGATCTAAAAATTTGCTGATTTATGCAGTGGCCGATATTCATGCAGACCCTGAGCGACTTCGACGAATCCGGGATGTTGTATCAGCGCACAAACCGGATGCGATGGTGGTTGCCGGGGATATGATTAATTATATTCGTCCGGGAAAAACGTTTAATATTTTAAATGGCTTATCCGTTCCTGTGCTTGCTGTGCGGGGCAACTCTGATCCATTATATATTGAAAAATATTTTCATCAGTTTACAAATCTTACCTCCCTGCATTTAAATCAGGTGACAATCCAGTCCACTCCTTTTGCCGGTCTATCCGGGACCATCCCTTTACCGTTTCGCAACCGGGTATGTTTTAGAGAACAAAATTTGATGAACAAAGTCTATCCTTTGATCGATTCACAAACCGTATTTGTTGTTCACGCGCCACCATGGGGTGTTCTTGATCAGGTTATGGGCCGGTTTCACTCCGGGTCCAAAATGGTGCGGCATCTGGTGAATAAAACACATCCGAGATTATTAATCTGCGGCCATATCCATGAAGCCGCCGGTATCTCGGAAATCGGAGAAACCACGGTGGTGAATTGCAGTTTGCCAGGGACAGGCCAAGGGATGATGATTGAGTTAGAGGATGGGGGTAAACCAGTAATTGAGATGGTTTAATAAAGACTGGATTCCTTTTGTTTTTAAAAAATTATGTGGCCAGGAACGGTATCGCTTACGATACGGACGATACCGTATTATCTATTTTATTCAAGATGAAGCGCTTGCCATTTGGATTGTTAAAGTAGGACATCGTAAGAATGTATATTGCTGAAATAAGAAAAAACTGGTCGACTGCCGGGAACGGATAGGTTTATTAATAAGATGGAAAATCGCTTGAACCGAAGTCTGAGACTGAAAAAATCTGACCCCACACTTTTGACCCCACTGATATAAACGAGAGGAGAATGAAAATGAGCGTGCAAAAGAAAATGAGCAGTTTGGGTTTCAAATTTTATCTTAAAGGGATGGCTCTCTTGTTTCTGACATACCTGATGCTTCTTCCCATGGCTGTCGCAAAGGATGCTGTCGATCAGAATGCGGACAAATTCGTATCTGAATTTTCCGAGCGGATTCATGAAATGGAACACGGTAAGCCCATCGCAAAAAACGCGATACTTTTAGATAATTCAGATGGAACCAAAACTATAAAATATATGTTCGGGCGTGAGCGAAATTATAAGACCGCATCGGGTGACTATGCACCGATCGATACCGCCATCCGGCATCCGGCATCATGACCATTGCTGGTGAGAGCTATTCTGTTACACAAGATAGTGACAGTGGTGGTGGTGGCGGCTGCTTCATTAATTCGCTGTAAGTTTTGGTGAGAATTTTCTGAATATGTATCAGGAAGTGCCCAATAACAAAGAAAAATAATAAACAAAGAGGTTCCGGCATTCATTCTTGACAGATCTTCGGACGGTTATGGATTTTATCTGGTTCCCGCGCTCTTTCGTGAGAATTCATACGGGATGTTTTTGTTTGTTTGGTGTTGAGAAATTCAGCAATCAATGGTTGTCGTTTTTATGGGTAGATTCAGATCTGTATTCCCACAGAGGATCGTGGGAATATGTTTAAAAAAATTAAAATGAGGCGTCGCGCGATGTTAGACGGTTGATGTTAATCTTTTAAAATAGTCCTGTACGGCATAAATGAAATCTGTGAATGCCTACAAAACAAGTTAGCGCTTATGGGACTTAATGGGCCACCTCAATTAAATTTAATAAATTCAGTTGAAATATCATTTTTATTATGTAAAATAATTTTTAGCAAAAAATAGAGTGAGCGTTCGTTATTTTTATTTAGTAAAGGGAGAATTATGGCTGAAGAAATATATCCAAATCTGTTTCGCATCAAAATTCCGTTGCCGGAAAGTCCGTTAAAGTATCTGAATTCATATATTATCAAGGGGGGCGAACGAAACCTGATCGTTGATACGGGCCTGAATCGGAAAGAGTGTAAAACGGCCATGATGGAGGGCTTAAAGGAATTAGATATTGCTCTTGAAACTGCCGATATCTTTATCACTCATCTCCATGCGGATCATTTTGGACTTTTAGGGGAACTGGTAACCCCAAAAACAATGGTTTATTTTAACCGCCCGGATAAGGAACTTATTGAGCACTGGGAAGGGTTTGAACCGATGATTGCCTATGCCGCCAAAAATGGGTTTCCGGAAGAAATGCTTCGGCATGCCCTTAACCAGCATCCCGGATTCAAATATGGTACTGACTGGATTCCGGCATTAAATATTTTAAACGATGATGATATTCTGGAAGTGGGGGACTACCGCTTTAACTGTATCATGACACCCGGTCACACCGAAGGGCATACCTGCCTTTATGAAGCCGACAAACGGTTTTTAATTGCCGGTGATCATATACTGGGAGACATTACCCCCAATATCCAGTGCTGGTCGGAAGATTCTGACCCGCTAAAGGATTACCTGGAAAGCCTTGATAAAGTGTATCCGCTAAAAGTGGACCGGGTGCTGCCCGGGCATCGCCGGGTGTTTGAAAATTATACCCAGCGGATTGATGAGTTGAAGCACCATCATGATCTGAGGCTCCGGGAAGTTACGGACATTCTGGTTCAAACATCTTCGTTGTCCGCGTTTGATGTGGCAGCGAAAATGACGTGGGACATTAAAGCGGACTCCTGGGATGATTTTCCGGTGGCGCAAAAATGGTTTGCCACCGGCGAGGCATTGTCCCATTTAAGGTATCTTGAAAATAAAAAATTAATTTATCGGGATAAGGAAGATCCGGTGGTTTACTACAGTGCCACAAGCTGATTCACTCTTGCTGTGTTATAAAGGGATCGCGATAAAAGGAAGATCCGGTGGTCTTTTTTATCCCGTCGAATAAAATTTATTGCCTGGTTATCGACTCCGCTATAGTCGATGATTCAGGGATTTAATCTTATCGAATAATTTTCTGGATACCCGCCTTCGCGGGTATGACAGGCCAGGGTATTTATTGTAAAATTATATTATTATGTC
>JAGGYV010000061.1 GCA_021162325.1 Desulfobacteraceae bacterium
ATCTATGTGATTTATTTAACGGGAGTTCCTGCCGCAAGTCAAGAACGGATCGATGAAAGCCGGATCAGACTTAGGGTTCGGAAATAAATAAGTCATCGAATTTGGCGCTGGAATTTTTTTCGTCTTCTTTGTTGCGATGAAACGCACATATCCCGATATGTTTGCTTTATCGCGCCTCGAATACGGAAGCAAAATTCTTCGCCATCCGGGATACTTTATTTTTTCCACGGCCCTTACATCTTGACAATTTTTCAGATAAAGTTTTAATTATTTTTTACTGATCTGCAATGAGGAGACACTCGCCATCATCGTGGGCATGAAAATACGCGCTGGGCGCGTTTTTTGGCCGTGGTCATCGTTTCGGCCATTGTAGGGGAGGGCTTTATGCCCTCCCGTTTTGGGCGGGGATAAACCCCGCCCCTACAAGGCAAAGATTTTCAAAAAATGGCCGAAACGATGATCACGGCCCGGTTTTTTTGATTGAAGGATGACAGACTCGTAAAAAGTCAGATCTCGATGGCAAAGAAAAAAGCTCCAAATTCGAGGCGCGCAAATCCTGAGTGATGATTTGTACTTAGCGTACCATGAAGAAACGAAGGATGAAGCGCAATAAAGAATTTGGACTTTTTACGAAGCCATCAAGGATAAATATTTAAAAAGAAATAGGGTTAGACGAAAATGACGCCGATTATATCGATTGTAGGATATTCTGATGCAGGAAAAACAACCCTTTTAGAAAAGCTGGTTCCGGAGTTGAAGAAAAAAGGGTATCGCGTGGGGACCATTAAAAATTCTCACCATGAATTAAATTTTGACAAAAAAGGCAAAGACAGCTGGCGGCATTTCGAATCCGGTGCGGATGCCGTGGTGATGGCATCTGTGGATAAAACCGTGATGATCAGAAGACGGGAGGCCAAAGACGATAACAGTCACGATCAATTGTTATTTCTGGAAAATTATTTAACGGATATGGATGTGATCATTGCAGAAGGCTATAAGAACGCGGGGTTTCCTAAAATTGAAGTGTTCCGATCCCAGGTGCATGATGTGCCGATCTGTTTAAATGACGATACCCTGGCTGCCATTGTGACGGATGCGGATTTAAAAATCAGCGCACCCATTTTTGGCCTGGAAGAGGCAACTCGTCTGGCCGATTTTATAGAGCAGAAATTTTTATTATCACCGAAGGTATCAACGTAATTAGTGGAGCGGATTTAAAAAATTATACCGGATCTTCCCCCGCCAATAAAGCGCAAAATATAACAAAAAAGCCGCCGCCCCTATGATAAAATCAGGTGCAAGCGGCTTTTTATTTGATTCTGTGTATTGTGAAATGCTCCGGCGGTTTAAATGCCTGCCTTTGCTTTTATTTCATCTGCCCTGTTTGTTTTTTCCCAGGTAAACTCCGGGCTGGTGCGACCGAAATGTCCATAAGCGGCGGTTTTTTTATAGATGGGCCGCAAAAGGTCGAGGTACTCAATAATGACAGCCGGCCTTAAGTCAAAAATATCTTTGACGATTTCAATGGCTTTTGCTTCGGCAATGTTGCCGGTGCCCAAAAAATTTACCATAATGGAAACCGGCTCGGCAACGCCGATGGCATAGGCAATCTGGATTTCGCATTTATTGGCCAGGCCGGCGGCCACTAGATTTTTGGCGATGTGGCGTCCCATATAAGAAGCGCTTCGATCCACTTTGGAGGGGTCTTTCCCTGAAAAACAGCCGCCGCCATGACTTCCCTGTCCGCCGTAAGTATCCACAATAATTTTCCGTCCGGTCAGGCCGCAGTCACCCATGGGGCCGCCGATGACAAATTTTCCGGTCGGGTTGATAAAGTATCGGGTGTCTCCGTCCACCATGTCTTTGGGAATCACCTTTTTGATTACCTCTTCAATCATTGCTTCCCGGATTTTATCATAGGTCACATCCTCTTTGTGCTGGGTCGAAATCACCACCGTGTCCACCCGTTTCGGGATGCCGTTATCATATTCAATGGTTACCTGGGACTTGCCATCCGGTCGTAAAAAATCAATCGACCCATTTTTTCGGACAGTTGCCAGTCGTTTGGTCAGTTGGTGGGCAAACGTGATGGGCATGGGCATGAGTTCAGGTGTTTCATCGGATGCAAAACCGAACATCAGTCCCTGGTCGCCGGCTCCCTGGTCCTTGAAAAGGCCTTCTCCGACATTCACGCCTTGGGCAATGTCTGCCGATTGCTGATCAATGCTTGTCAGAACCGAACAGGTCTGCCAGTCAAATCCCATTTTCGAAGAGCTGTAACCAATTTCCCGGATGGTTTCGCGGACCACGTTGGGTATGTCTACATAGCAGTCTGTGGTGATCTCGCCGGCAACAAACGCGAGGCCCGTGGTGACCAGTGTCTCGCAGGCCACCCGGCATTTTGTATCCTGTGCCATAATAGCATCTAGAACAGCATCGGAAATGGCATCCGCCACTTTATCCGGATGCCCTTCGGTAACGTATTCGGAAGTAAAAAGCAGGTTTTTTTGTGTCATATATCGCTCCTTTGGTTATTTTGGTTTATACTATGACAAAGTTGATGGCTTCGTCAAAAGTTTTTCATGGTGACGCATCACCACTGTATCAGAAAAATAACTTATCCATAATTTCAAAAGGTTATGGATGAGTTAGTTGGAAGTCCAACTTCTGCGTTACGCTGCATCATTCGTTTCTTCATTTAAAATCATGTTGTCAATTAATCGGGTGGTCCCGACGTTTACGGCCATCGCCATCAAAACCGGCCGGTCAATTTCAGCAACATCCTCTAACGTGTCCGGATCACAGATTTTGATATAATCAATTTTTGTGTCCGGATGGGAACAAATAAATTCCGCAGCACCCTTAATCAGGGTGGCTGCATTGGTTTCTTTATTTTTCAGGCGGTTTTGTGCTTTTTCCATCGATTTGATCAGACAAAGGCCGGTGATGCGCTGATCCGGGGTCAGTTTGGAATTTCTCGAACTCATGGCCAGGCCGTCGGCTTCCCGCATGGTCGGATGGCCGATGATCCGGATATGAAAATTTAAGTCTTTTACCATGCGCCGGATAATGGCCAACTGCTGAAAGTCTTTTTCACCGAAAACCGAAATGGCAGGATTCACCACATTAAAAAGTTTGGCGACAATGGTCATCACGCCCCGAAAGTGGCCTGAGCGGGAAAGGCCGCAAAGGTGGTTCGGGAGTTTCTCCTGGTCGATAAATGTATCAAAACCCTGCGGGTAGAAATCCGCCTTGTTGGGAGTAAAAGCAACATCCACGCCGATTTCCCGTGCCAGTTTAAGGTCTCTGTCAAGATCGCTGGGGTAGGCGTCAAAGCCTTCCCCGGGTCCGAACTGGGTGGGGTTGACAAAAAGACTGATAACCAGTTTGTCTCCCAGGCGCTTTGCCTCTTTCATCAAAGAAAGATGGCCTTCATGCAGAAATCCCATTGTCGGAACAAAGGAAATTAAATGTCCTTCCCGGCGATGGCGGTCTGACCAGTTCGTCATTTCTTCTATGGATGTGATTATTTCGATGGCAGCTCTCCATTTATTTGTCTGGTGAGTTCCATTTAAGACGTTAGGGACCGCATCACCTGACCGGATATCGCCTTGGGAAAATAGTATGTTGATTTTCGCGGCATGATTAAGCCTTTTTCTGCAATCCGGGTCACCTGGTCATTTTTGGTCGGATTTAAAATAAAGGTCATGTCGTGGGTTCCGTCTGTTGCCGCTGTGATTGCATCGATTTCTTTGCTGCTGAAGTTTATCAGGTCATGGTCGTCTAACATGTCATCGTCAAAACCAAGCAGTTTAACAAAAATAAGCCGGGTCAGCACGATCACATCCAGTTCTTTTAGCGGTGCGTTTATTTCACTGCCAAAGACGCTGTCCATCACGCCTGTTTTTAGTTTAAGGACGTAAAATTCCTGTCGGTCTTTGATAAAAACACCGAATTTATGCTCCCCGCCAGAGGCCGTCATTGCCTGATCCAGTCGCTGCTGGGTTGTGACCAGGTCTGACGGATTAAATGAATGGTTTTCAATGTCAAAAAAGGTTTCCGCTGTTTGCAGAAAACTGTTTTGCGTTTCTTTTGAAATGGTTGTCAACAGACGGTGGGTGGGAAGAATCACCAGTCCGGGGTCCTGGATGGAACACAGGTACATCATGGTATAATTGGCCGGGTGGTCTGAGTTGAATTTTGGATCATTTTTAATCAGCCATTTTTTGTAGTTTAAGGCAGTTTCATACCGGTGGTGTCCGTCGGCGATAAATAATTTCTTTTCTTTAAATGCATCAGATACTTTTTGGTGCATCGACGGATCTGTGATTCTCCACAATTTGTGCCGATGTCCGGCATCATCGTTAAAATCAAAAACAGGCGCCATATTTTCAGTGGCACTTGTTAACAGTCCCAGAATATTTTCCGGATCGGAAAAGATGGAAAAGATCTGGCTGAAATTGGCGCGACAGGCCTTGATCAGTTCCAGTCGTTCGGTCTTGACCTTGGAGAATGTTTTTTCATGGGGAAGCACAATACCCTTGTCAAAGGGCTCCAGTCTGACCCGGGCGATCAGACCAAAACGGGTAACCGGCTTTTCGGCAACAGTAAATTCCACGGAAGTAAGGTATAATGCCGGATCAGAGTCTTCGACCAGAATGCTATCTTTCATCCAATGCTGAAAATATGTCGAAGCACGGGTGTGAGGGTTATCCTGGTCCGTATCGGCGTTTTCCGGTTTGCCTTTGTCCAGGCGGACAGCGTTGTTTGGATGGCGATCATAGAAGGCATCCCGTTCTTTGTCGGAAATTACATCATATGGCGGCGTTACGACATCTGATATATTTTTGATTTTTTCGGTATTATAAAGTATGCCTCGAAAGGCAATTATTTCTGCCATTTAACCATGTCCTTGTGAAAAAATTCAATATTTTTTTTTGGGCGGCCACATTTTTACATTAATAATAAACATTGAAAGCTAAATGGAATTGTATGATTTGTCAACTGTATAATAAACAGAGCGATTGTTCGTTTTTTATTGACAAATATCGGTGCCGTGCGTAGAAATTTATAATAAATAGAGCGATTGTTCGCTTTTTTGCTCTCATTATTTTTTGTTTTAAGGAGTGACAAACTCGTAAAAAGTCGAATTTCGATGGCAAAGAATTTGGATTTTTTACGAAGCCATCAAGGAGTAATAAAATGAATATTGATGATATCAAACAGGTATTGATTGTCGGTTCCGGCAACATGGGGCAGCAGATCGGATTTCAGTGTGCTGCAAGTGGCTATGATGTCATATTATATGATATCTCACAAAACTTTCTTGATACAGCGATGGACAGAATCGGTAAGCTGGCAAAGAATTATATTGCAGGCGGCCGCTTGAATGATCAAAGTGCTGCAGATGCCTTAAAACGGATTCGAACAACCGTTGATGCGGAGGATGCCAGCAAAAGTGCCGATTTTGTGAGTGAATCCGTGCCCGAAGACCCGGATTTGAAAGGGCGCGTGTTTGCACAGTTTAATAAAATTTGTCCGGCGCATACGATATTTACCACCAATACGTCGACCCTGATTCCCTCGATGATTGCCCCGGCCACCGGCCGGCCGGACCGGTTTTGTGCATTTCATTTTCATGATGTCCGGTTTAACAATATTGTGGATATCATGCCGCACCCGGGGACCTCTTCGAAAACAGTGGCATTGATCAAGGCGTTTGCCGAACGCATTGGTCAGGTGGCGATTGTATTGCAGAAAGAAAATTTCGGGTATGTCTTCAACGCCATGCTCATGGAGCTCATGAAATCCGCCCAGAGTCTTGCTGCCAATGATGTCGCAACAGTGAAAGATATTGATCGTGCCTGGATGGGGGTGATGCACACATTGGTGGGTCCATTCGGGATTATGGACAGTATCGGATTAGACACGGTATGGAAAGTAACCGATTACTGGGCCAATATTTTAAAAGATCCCCAGGCCATTGCGAATGCCGCTTTTTTGAAAAAATATGTTGATGCCGGAAATGTCGGCGTTAAAACAGGGAAAGGGTTCTATTCTTATCCGGATCCGGCGTTTGAAAAGCCGGGATTTATTGAAGGTAAAACACCATAGAGGAACTCTGTATGTCAAAATCAGTCGTCGCTATTGTCCGATACGAAAAACCCTTGGTGTCTGTCAGAAAGGCAGTGGAATTATCCAATGGACTGCAGAATATGCCGGTCAATGCCAAAGTGTTTATCAAACCCAATATTGTTTTCTGGACCAAGGCCACCCTGTTTCCCAAATGGGGAGTGATTACCACATCCCGTGTGATTGAAGACATGGTGATTATTTTAAAGGATCACGGCATTTCGGACATTACCATTGGCGAGGGGATCGTGGCTGCCCCAAAAGATACGGAAACACCGGCGCATGCGTTTAATTATTTAGGATATGAAACACTAAAGCAACGGTACGGGGTCAGGTATATCAATGTGATGGAGCGCCCGTTTGAAAAAGTGGATCTCGGGGATGATGTTTTCTTAAATTTTAATGCAGATATCATTAACAGTGATTTTGTGGTGGATCTGCCGGTCATGAAATCGCATAACCAGACCGTCGTCAGCCTGGGGATCAAAAATCTGAAAGGCACCATTGATATTCCTTCCCGAAAAAAATGCCACAGCGCGGACCCGGACAAAGATTTGAATTTTCATGTGGCCAGACTGGCCGACAAGATGCCCCCCATTTTTACCCTGGCCGATGGTATTTATACCCTGGAACGGGGGCCGGGTTTTGATGGCAAGAGCCGTCGCAGTAACCTGCTGGTGGCTTCAGCGGACATTCTTTCTGCTGATATGGTGGGTGCCAATGTGCTGGGTCATCCGGTGGAAAGTGTTCCTTACCTGGTTCATGCGGCAAATAATCGAAACCGTCCCATGGATTTATCGGATATTGAGGTGAAAGGTGAGGCAATTGACGATGTGGCATCTTTTCACGCATATGATTATGCATACAGTGATGAAGCAGACGGCAACATGCCGGTTCCCCTGGCCAAACAGGGCATCCAGGGGCTTTATTACCGGAAATATGATCTGAGCATGTGTACTTATTGTTCGGCATTGAACGGACTGGTGCTGACTGCTATCCGGTATGCATGGAAAGGCGAATCGTGGGACGGGGTGGAAGTGTTGACCGGTAAACAGATGCAGCCCACGCCGGGAATGAAAAAGACGATTCTTTTAGGCAAATGTATGAGCAAGCTGCACAAGGACAATCCGGATATCATAGCGGCGATTCCGGTCAAGGGATGTCCGCCGGACCCGAAAGACATTGTCAAAGCACTGCGTCAGGCAGGCATTGAAGCGGATTCCGGGTTGTTTGATCAGGTGGAAATGCTGCCTGGCTTTTTCATGGCCCGGTATCAGGACAAGCCGGAGTTTGATGAAGCATTTTTTCAGGTGACGTAATATGGCGGGTTTTTTTTGTCCGCCAAAGAAGACGCTCTCGTAAAAAGTCCAAATTCTTTGTTGCGCTGCATCCTTCGTCTCTTCAAAGTACGCTAAGTACGAATCATCACTCAGGATTTGCGCGCCTCGCCAATTTTAAGATTTGGTGGAACTTTTTTCTTTGCCATCGGAATCCGACTTTTTACGAGTTTGTCAAAGAAAGATAGCTTAAATTAATGATCCAAAGATCAGACATCAAGAGTCAAGAACGACCCGTGTCCTTATTTGGCATCAAAAACAGGCAAATAATTTGGCATCAAAAACAGGCAAATATCCCCGGTATGAGGCCTAATCTTTAAATCTTATTTTAATTTTTAGATAATCATGTCCCGACCCTGCCTTCTTTTTTCTTTAAATCGGTTAAAATAAGGAGCATCCCATGAATCAAGACACTGAATCCATTTTATTTACAGCAAAATCAATTGGCAATGTTGCGGTGGCGAATCGTTTTGTACGATCCGCCACCTTTGAATGTGCCGCTAACGAAGACGGCAGTGTTGGTGATAAGTATTCAAAAATATATGAAAGACTGTCCAAAGGCAAAGTGGGTCTGATTATTTCAGGTATGATGCACATCAGTGAGCCGGGTAAAAGCTATCAGTTTCAAGCAGGCCTGCATTCGGATGAGATGATTCCCGGATTGTCAAAAATGACAAAAAAGGTGCACCAGGCAGGATCGAAAATTTTTGCTCAAATTGCCCATGGGGGAAGACAGACGCTTGTTCAGGGGCGAAGGCCCATGGCGCCCTCGGGCGGTGGGTTGGATTTCATTTATCAGGTCATCCCGCGTCCTATGACTATCGATGAAATCAAGGCGGTCATTGCAGATTTTGGAAACGCCGCCTTACGCGCCAAACAGGCAGGTTTTGATGGGGTTCAGGTTCACGGCGCCCATGGATATCTGATTCATGAATTTTTATCTCCTTTTTTCAATCATCGGTCAGATGAATGGGGGGGGAACGCGAATAATCGCTTCCGGTTTTTAAAATGTGTGTATGAATCTGTTCGGGAAAAAGTAGGTGATGATTTTCCGGTAATCATCAAACTCAATGTGAATGACCATACCCCCCAAAAAGGGCTATCCATTGAAGAGGTGAAGATGCACTGTGAACGCCTGGCGGAAATGGGCATTGATGCGGTTGAATTATCCTGCGGTACACTGGCATATTCCATGTTCAATCAATCCAGGGGGGATGTTCCCGCAAAAGGATTTTCCAGCACGCTGCCGCTGCCGTTTCAATGGGTCGGGGCCAGGTTTTTTGCAATGGTTTTTCCACAACAGCGGTATATTTTTGAGGAGGGGTATAATCTGTGGGCTTCCCGGCACATCCGGAAAGTGATGCCGGATGTTCCCCTTATCATGGTTGGCGGATTGCGATCACCGGATGTTATGGCAAACATTATCCAGCAAAATCAGGCCGATTTTGTCTCCATGTGCCGTCCCCTTATTCGCGAACCAATGATTATCAAAAAATGGCAGGATGGAAACAAAAAGCCGGTCAGTTGTGTCAATTGCAACAAGTGCTTTGTTGTCCTGGCCCATAATGAAGTTCTTTCTTGCGGCAATAATCGGACATTTTAACGGTTCTGAGAGGGAAAGGATTGAAAGGATTAAATATTTCTTAAAGTGCTCTTTTTAGCACCGAAAACCGGCAAATAGCCCCGATATGGGGCTTCGTTTTTATGTCTTCTTCAGAATTTTCAAATAGTTATCTTGGCCCGACCCTGTGCCTCCGACCCTGTGCCTCCGCTGCATTGCCGTATATCAGCAGGGAATGAAACCGTCGGGATAAGCGATAATAGAGAGTGGTATGCCAGTAAGTATCGATGTCAGTTGCATTTAATACAAATCGGCCGGACATTTTTTCTCTGAAAATACAGTTGTTTTCGGTTTTTCCGCTGTCTGAATAAATCATGTCATACTGCCACCGATCAATCCATTTGAGTTCTTCTTTCGGGCAGGCGAGGGCAAACACGGCATCCGGGTCGGCTTGAATCTTTATATTAAAGGTTGTAGAAATCCGGATGGCTGTAAAATTTTTGTTGTTTTGTCCTGTCATGAAACTTCTCCTTATTATTTGATAATCCGGCCCGAATAATCGGGGTATCCCATTAAAAGCCTGGGTCAAGAGCAGAATGACCCTCTTTTTGAGGATTGTTGCTGACGGATCTAATATAAAAGATGTATTCATAGGGTCATAAATATATAAATATAAAGGGCGTCCCCTTGATCCCGGGGACGGCTTACTTAATTATCGAAAAATGGAAATTCCTATACTTTCAAGTTATCTGGTTCCCACGGTCTTC
>JAGGYV010000063.1 GCA_021162325.1 Desulfobacteraceae bacterium
ATATAATTAATAACAGGATTTTTGTGGGAGAAATAGCGTTTGGACAATTTCAGGTTTTGGATAAAAGTATATACTGGGTGATTTGTCAGTGATTCATGTACTGAAGAGAGAAAATCAATAAGGGTTAGATAATCTTCTTTAAAGTGGTGTATTTTTAATTTCAGTAATTTGAATTTTTGTTGCATCGTCATAAATTGGGTCTTTTAATATTGGGGCATTGTTTTTATCTGACGGTCTCTGGCAATTTTAAACACAGAGTTAAATTCCAAAACCGGTTTTTCGTCATCATTGAATACGGTCGCCGTTCCCTGGATGGTTTTTTCGTCTTCAATTTTTGCCTCGGCCCGGGCGGTTATAATGCCTTTTTTTACCGGGTAAAGAAAGTTCGAGTTTAAGGAAATGGTCGCGAAATGTGTCTGGGGCGGTAAAATGCTTTTGATTGCCATGACAACGGCAGTGTCGGCCAGGCTGACGATAGCTCCGCCGTGCATTAAACCGGCACCCTGGGCATAGTCATAACAAAACGGCATGCTCAGCGTCGCTTTGGCATTTTTAGCAATAATTATTTCCATATTCAACAGCATTTCAAACGGCGCACAGCTGATCCATTCGTTGAGGTTTACATTATGGGGCCCGGTGGTTTCTGATGCAATGGCTTCGGAAAGATCGGTCATCTCTTCTCCTGTTTTAATGATTCATATCCATACATTGAACTACGATAGTTTCAACCCTGTTTTTTTATTCCCATCATGGACCATAGCAAACCAGGGGTAATTTTTAATCTGTTTGATGATCTTTTTATGAAACAATTTCATTAAAAAATAAGACAGTTGATCCTTAAACGGGAAATAATTAATGCGGAGCATATTGGAAGCGATGATATCAAACGGTTTTCGGCTGGTGAGCTGAAGATTTTTTTTCAGCAAATGCCGGTATTGAGTGGTATTGATTGTATGGGTTGCCGGGTCATAACTTTCGCCCAGTAGCCAGCCGGATTGCCAGGCCGGTTCAATGCCTGCGGCAATGATCGGGTGCGCCAGGCCCAGCACATCACCTGCTCCGATAAATTCAATGCCGTTTTTGTCAAATGACACGGGTGCTTTCCAGTTGTTCAACATAATAGGGATCTTCCAGATATTCGGGGAACGAGCCGGGCGGATGTCATAGTGAAATTTGTCATTGACTGTTTTAATCAGTTTTTCAAATTTTTGGAAAATGATTTCCTTTTCAATCAATCCGCCAATGCCGATATTAAATTGGCTGTTGTTGTCGCAAAACAACCATCCATAGCCTTTTAAACGGCTGTCAAAAAACATCCGCTGGCCGGGGGGCGGTAAAGCCTGGAAATGGCCCGTATATTTTAAGGTCAGGGCGTATTCCCGTTCATGCCATTGGTTTCCAATGACCTGGCGGGTGAATCCTGAAAAGCCAGTGGCTAACACGGTCTGCCCCGAGAGCAGGTCGTCGTTTTTCAAGGTAATACGTTTAAAACGGATATTAATGTTGGATTTTTTTTGAAGCCTGTTGATTAACTGCTGTTGCAGGTCGTATCTTGAGATAATGACGAACAGGCCATCTGTTTCAACCGTGTGGTGATTTGTAAAGTGAAAATGAACCGGATGGATAAACTGGTTCACCGCATTAATGTCAACACCTAATTTATTTATCAGATAATGCGCATATTCAATGCTGATGGCACCGCCGCAGGGTTTATCCCAGATTTTGTTTTCATAAACTGTGACAGGGCAGCCTTTTCGGGCCAGGTAGTAAGCCGCAGAAAGCCCGGCAATATTTCCGCCGATGATGGTTATGGGTTGTCGCATGACTATTCTCTTTATTGAAATTTGTTTCTGAGCATTGTTGCCAATGATAATTTAAGAATTGATATAAATATACTTGTTGCCAGACTATTAAAAATATATATTATATATTTTTAATCATGCAGTCACTTGAAAATAATGGCTAAAATTGGTAAAAAATAGATTATATATCATATTGTTATACAGCTTTTGAATACTTTAAATAGAATTCAGTTTAAATATACTAGTCCCGTAAAAAGTCAGATTTCGACGGCAAAGTATAAAAGTTCAAATTCAAGGCGCGCAAATCCTGAGTAATGATTTGTACTTAGTGTACCATGAAGCAGCGAAGGATGCAGCGCAACACAGAATTTGGGCTTTTTACGAAGCCGTCAAATATACTAACACAAAGTTCGAAAAGGGTAACCATGAAAAATAAAATCAGAACCATATTTTTATTCTTTTTTTTGTTTGGCATATTGCTGGCGTCAAATGCATTGGCGGCAGACAATATTGCGGTATTAAAAATAGACACATTAGTTATGGAAAAGGGAGTTGAAAATTATTCCCTGACCGTTAAAGCATTTGTTAAAAATAATGGGGAATCCGACAATGTAACGATAAATGTTGTTGCGATTGATCAGAATGATTTTGAACTTCAGAATTCAATTTTAACCGGGTTTGTCGATCAGGGAAAAATCCGCGTGCTTGTCGGGATCGTTAAGGTACCCAAAGGCGTTTATCAAGAGATTGTCAGGTGGGAATGGAAAAAATGATTTGTGTGGTAAGATAAAAATGGCGGAAGTGCATGGGAATCGAACCCACCCGAGACGGTATTAACGCCTCACACCGGATTTGAAGTCCGGGAGCCCCACCAGTGAACTGCGCACTTCCATTTTTCTGTAACGATTTTTTCAACTAATAATAACCCCCTGTTTATGTCAATCAATTTTTGGGATAATAACAGTAATAGCATATGATTAATCGTGATCGTCTGACTGAATCATTCATGGCCCTGACTTCCATTGACAGTGTTTCTCGCAAGGAAGGCCGAATTTCTGTTGAAATTCGAAATATGCTGGAACCCCTGGCAGCTGAAATATTGATCGACAGTGCCGGTGAAAAGGCCGGAAGTGATACGGGCAACCTCATTGCCAGAATCAAAGGCAGCATAGACGTCCCCCCGCTTATGTTAAATGCCCATATGGATACCGTGGAACCCGGTATCGGCGTGAAACCGCAATTTGAAAACGGCGAGTTTACCAGTGACGGCACAACCATTCTGGGTGCGGATGATAAAAGCGCCATTG
>JAGGYV010000056.1 GCA_021162325.1 Desulfobacteraceae bacterium
AAAAGTCCAAATTCTGTGTTGCGCTTCATCCTTCGTTTTTTCATGGTACGCTAAGTGCGTAACATACAGGTTGTCATCCATGACATATAAATTCGCCGGATTCAGCGTCAGATGATTTCTGGTATTTAATTTCAGTATTATATCATCTTTAAGAATAATCGCAAAAACAAAAATCGCTGCATCTTTAAAATAAAAATACATTTTTTCCAAAATACCGTCTCTGATCCGGGAGATAAAGTATCTGTCGTTATCTTTTGAAATCGATTGATGAAAAAGGTCGATGATTTTTTTTACGGAATTTCCCGCCATCATTGCGTCAGCAGCCGGATTTGTCCAGCCAGAATACTGCATTTTTTTTAATGACTATTTTTTTTAACTTGGTTGTTATTGTTTTTTACATAAATATATTGTTTTTCGGTGTTGATCATCGTTTCGGTCATTTTTTGAAAATTTTTGTCATGTAGGGGCGGGGTTTATCCCCGCCCGAAACGGGAGGGCATAAAGCCCGCCCCTACAATGGCCGGAATTATGATCAAGGCTTGTTTCTCATATGTTTGAAGTTAAAAACTATATTTAATCTCGATCAAAGCTCTGTCATTTTTTCCGATATTTTGCATCTCCGGCAGATCACCCGACTGATAGGTCACTATGCCGAATAAAACAGACAGGGAATCATCCACATCATATTCGATGGTGTAGCGCTCAAAAGCACCGTCATCGCCGGTCAGGCCGAATAACGAGGCCAGAATGGTCAGGGTAATGGTTTCATTAACAAATGTTCGGGTAAAACGAAACGCGGATTGAAACTGGTCCTTTGTTGCCGGGTCCGGTGATTGTTTGAGAAGGGGTTTGAATTCGTTGATATGGCGATTGACCGCTTCAAGACAGATCGTTGTTTCCGAAAAACCGGAGTATTCAAATCCTACGAGAGCATCGATCCGGTCAAATTTTTTATCAGGCGTTTGAACAAACTTAAATCCGTGAATCCATGCGATTTCGCTTTTTAAAAGCCAGTTCCCCAAGGCGATGTTTGCTGTTGAACCAACCATCTGTAGGCGGTCATGGATCAGCTGAAATACAGGGGCGGGGAATCCGCTGATTGCCTCAAGGCGGGGTTCATCATTATAGAAATCAGCATAATAAGCGGAAAAATCCCACCCGGAGAAAATTCCGTTCAGCGCCAGTGCGTACTCTGTATTTTCGAGGGTACAGTCTGGTTTATTCTCAGGCGGTGCGGGTACAGGAGCCGGATAAAAGTCGCTGCCGAATACCGGATTTTTGTTGAACCGGATTTCATGAATCGCCATGGCGGAGATATTGAAGTCACCCACATAGTAGTCGATACGGGTCATGGTCAGCGGCAGTCTCAGATCTTCAATATCCGTCATTGCCGGTTCTCTCATGTCCAGCGGGTTGATAACGTCCGTTACCCGTATGTTGTCGGATTTTCCCCAGACCACGATTTGTCGGCCCAGTTTGATATCGATATTTTTAGTAATAGATCCGAGCAGGTACACTTCGCGGAATTCAATTTCAGACTCATATTCATCGATCACATCGTTTGTGTAATCATCCTTGCCGTTTATGCGATAGGCAAAATCGTAAAATCCTTTACCGCTGACCAGGGCCTGCCATTGTTTCGGCAGGTCGATGTTTAAGTCAAGCTGCAGTTCCGTTCGAAGCCGTGATAATCCCCGCCAGTCTGTCTGGTTATAAGACGGAGAATTGTGCGCAAAATTGCCGCTTGAGCTGATTTTAAAATAACCGTCTATGCTAAAGGGAGACAATTCGGCAGGTGCTTCAGATGTCGGTAAATTGTCTGATACTGACAGGGCAGGGGTGTCTTCGCACACATCGTCAAACCCGTTTAAAACATCTTCATCGTCAACAGGCGGTTGTGTGTCTTCTTCAAAACCATCCAGTATTTCACTTAACCCGGGATCTTCATCGGCAAATGTCATCACCGGAAAAAACAGCCCCATGCTGAATAATACAATGATGAAAATGACGACAGGGTTTTTAAAGTTCATCAAACAATGACAGCACATCTGCTTCACAGTCCTTTTTCCATCCGTCTGACGGTAAACAAATCTTCTTCCAGCCCCTGATTGAATTTTACATTATTAAATTTTAATATGGTTTTATGAACGGTCTGCTTGCCCTTTTTTTTCGCCACATGCATTTCAGTCCCCACCCATATACCGTCGATTTGTTCTAACGTGACCACATCCATATATTTGATATAACCGCCGGTTTTTTCCCAGTTCACCGCCCGGACCACAAAATAAGTGTTTTTTTGGACGATCAGTAATGATTTCGTGTACCCGGTTTCATCTATGATTTCTTTCGAGCGCGGCACGGACTCGATGACCCAGGCGTCTTTTCCCCGGACCTGGATTTCTTTTTTTAAAAAAAAATCATAATCTTCCAGGTCCCGGGATGTCATGTCCGAATAATTGAGGTCAGACCCCATAAAGCTGTCGCTTTTGTCACTGGACGCGATCCGTTTGGTTTTTCTAAGGGCCGGTAAATACAGCCACTGGTCGTCATCCTTGTCCGAATCATCGTAATCCCAGGTTAAAAATGATGTGTCCTTTATGTCTGCCGGATAAATGAAAAACATGAGCCGGAGGGTATCTTCTCCTTTGTCTTTTGAGAACGTCGACAGTTTTCGGATTCGTTCTTTGTCCTTTTTATCAATGAGCGTCATGACCATATTTGATGTCTGATTATCCCCATCGTCCCTGTCATCGACTTTCTGCATGATCTCACGGGCTTTTTTATCATCGGCAAATGAAAAAGATGCGGGCATAAGAAACGTAACCAGCACGGCCACTATGATTAATTGATATATTAATTTCATATTTTCCTTTCTGTATAAAGAAGAATTCTGTCAAACCGATCCATGAAATTTGTCGGATTACGCGCTGACGCGCTAATCCGACCTACGATTTAG
>JAGGYV010000105.1 GCA_021162325.1 Desulfobacteraceae bacterium
TAGGTGCATTTGAATTTGAAGTGATTGTGGTGACCCTGATTGATTTTATCAATTGTCATCCTGCAGGCACACAACAGAAAAAGCCAATGCCGGACGCCGCTGATTATTTTTGGTTGAGTCATAAAAAAGTTCAGGCATGGAAGAAAGAGCGGTTGAGCCTTTGATCCCTGTGGCGTAGACAACTCCGTTAATATAATGCAGTTTGGCTACAGTGAAGACTTGTCCTTTCATAATGGCCTCAAAGAATTTGAAAGGATAATTAAACAATTATTAGCATTTGTTCAAATGAAAGGCAATATCGGCATTACAGCAAAAATTATTGTAAAATCTGGTTAAAATGTTGGTATTGAAATTTTGAGAATAAAAAAAGGCTAACCAATAATGGCTAACCTTTTGATATAATAGGTGGCGTCCCCAAGGGGATTCGAACCCCTGTCGCCGGCGTGAAAGGCCGGTGTCCTGGACCAGGCTAGACGATGGGGACGCAAAGCAAATTTATTTGGTGGGTCGTATTGGGCTCGAACCAATGACTCTCTCCTTAAAAGGGAGATACTCTACCGACTGAGTTAACGACCCAATGTTTTTTCACCGCGTCTACATAAAATGTGATTGATATATGTTTATTAAATTTATGTCAATAAAAAATTTAACGCATTTATCACCTTTTTTTCAATCGCAAAAAATTATTTCCGCCAGAACTCGGGTACCAGAAAAATAATAACTGTATAGATTTCAAGTCGCCCCAACAGCATACACCATACTAGCAGCCACTTGCCCATGGCAGGTATTTCCGCGTAATTGCCCACCGGACCGACAAGGTTAAACCCCGGACCGATATTGCCGATGGATGCCGCCACCGCTGAAATGGAAGTCACCAGATCAACCCCCATTCCGGCCAGCAGCACGGAACACAGGGCAAAAATTCCCACATAAAGCGCTAAAAAACCGAGAATACTTCGAATCACATCATCTGAAACGGTTTTCCCACCGATTTTTACGGTGGTCACCGCATGGGGGTGAAGCAGGCTGAACAGTTCTTTGTAGCAGTATTTAAAACAGCACATGATTCGCATGCATTTCATGCCGCCGCCGGTAGATCCGGCAGATGCGCCGACAAACATGCACAGCAGTATGATCAATTTTGACATCGCCGGCCACTGGTTGTAATCAGCTGTTGCAAAACCGGTGGTTGTAATGATTGAAATCACCTGAAAGGACCCGTACCGGAGGGAGTCGCCGATGCTCTGGTACACGGCACCGTGAATATTGAAACTGACGACAAGCGTTAAGACAATCACGGCCGCCAAAAAAAACCGGCATTCAGAATCCTTCCAGAACGCCAGGGAATTCCCTTTCAGAAACTGATAATGCAGCGAAAAATTAATCCCGGCCAACACCATAAAAATCATCACCACCACATCAAAATACACACTGTTATAGTGCGCTATGGAAAGATTTTTTGTCGAAAATCCGCCGGTGGGCAATGTGGTCAATGTATGGCATAAAGAGTCATAAAACCCCATGCCGCCGATCATAAGCATTAATAATTCCGCCAGCGACATGAGTGCATAGACTTTCCATAAAATTTTTGCGGAATCGCTGATCCGGGGTTTGAGCTTGTCCGGTACCGGGCTTGGCACTTCCGCCTTATACAGCTGCATGCCGCCGACCCCCAAAAACGGCAGAATGGCCACGGATAAAACAATAATCCCCATACCGCCCAGCCACTGGATCAAACTCCGCCAGAGAAGAATTCCTTTGGAAATCGCCTCAATCTCAGTCATCACCGATGCCCCGGTCGTTGAAAAACCGGAAACAGATTCAAAAAACGCGTCCACAAATAAATCAAACACACCGCTCCAGTAAAACGGCAAGGCAGCAAAAAGGCCGGCCGTCGTCCACCCGATGGCAACAATTGCCATGCCCTCACGCTGGCTGAGATATTCGATTTTCGGGCCCCGGAAGCATATGTACAATAAAGCGCCCACAGCGGTGGTAATGGCCATGGACTTCATCAGCGCCGCAACGCTCTGATCATTATAATACAACCCGCATAAAAGGGGAATCGCCATTAATACGCCCAGAAAAAAAGTCAGAATCCCGACCATATAAAAAACATAGCTCCAGCGCATTTAAAAAAACTCCAGTTTCACGGTGAGAATTTTTTCAATCTTGGAAATCACCTCGCGCTTGGCAAAAATAAGAATCCGGTCATTCGGCTTAATAATACTGTCGCCTGAAGGAATTTCAATTTCGTCTTCCCGGATAATTCCAATAACCAGTGCGCCTTTTGGAATCTTCGTCCGCTTTAACGGTTTACCCACAATCTCAGAGGTTTCCAGGGCGATTGCTTCAAGGACTTCTGCTTGTTCGTCGGTCATGGTTCGGGCGGAAAGCACTTTTCCCCGGCGGATATGCTGGAGAATCGTATTAATGGCTGACAGGCGGGGGCTGACGACCTGTTCGAGTCCGATGGTGGACATCAGGGAAAAATAACCGAACTTGCTTAGCTTGGTAATTGTTTTGCGCGCACCCATTTTTTTGGCCAGCAATGATGCCAGGATATTGGTCTCCTCGTCATCGGTCAGGGTGATCACAACATCCATATCGGCAATATTTTCTTCAAACAGCAGGCTCTGATCCGACCCGTCTCCCTGGATGACCAGAACCTTATTCATCTGCTCAACGATTTCAGAGCACCGATCCGGCGAGCGTTCAATCAATTTTGTATATATTGACTGTTTTTCCAACGATTTTGCCAGCCTTAACCCGATCCGCCCGCCGCCGATAATCATCGCCCGCTTGATGGGGTTTACATGTTTGTTAAACGCCTTTAAAATATTTTCAAGGTCATGTTCCTCACTGATAAAATATACCAAATCGCCGGGATACAAGCGGTCATCCCCCCGGGGAATAATTGTTTCTCCTTCCCGGACCAATGCCGCCACCAGGGTCCTTGTCCCGATTTTAGCAGATAATTCCGAAAGGCGGACGCCTGACAGGCGGGCATCTTTATCCATAACTATTCCGATAAGCTTCAACCGACCATCGGCAAATTCACCCACATCAACTGCGCCGGGTACACTCATAAACCGCTCTATTGTTTTAACCACTTCAATTTCAGGGTTGATCACCGTATCAATATGGGGCGGAGCATCATGAAAAATTTGATGATATTCGTCATAATCCCTTTTCCGGATTCTTGCCAGCTTCTTGGTTGTCGGAGAAATCGTATCCGCCATCAGGCAGGCCACAAGATTTGTTTCATCACTGTCCGTTACCGCCAGCAGAATCTCTGCATCCTTGATCCCGGCTTCCTCCAGGATCAGCGGGCTGCTGCCGGACCCGACAATGACATCCACGTCAATCTTTTCCGATACCTGACTGATCGCTGCCGGGTCCGTATCAATTACCACCACATCCTTGTTCTCATGGGCCAAACGGCTGGCAATATGAAAACCGACCTGACCGGCACCAACAATAATGATCTTCAACAAGTTCTCCTTACTAAGGAATTAAACAAATTTTATTTAGAGCCTGACCGAAAACCTCTAAATCCTGGTTGTCATTACGAGGAGTGAGGAACGAACGACAAAGTAATCCCCTGTCGATAAGGAGATTGCTTCGGTCGTACCTCCCTCGCAATGACAGAAAAAGTGCAATTTTGAGACTTTCCGTTCAACCACTATTTATTATAATGGAAACAAAACACGATGCCATATTAATCTATTATACGGACATACGCTTTCCCCTGCAACCGATCTTTTAACCGGGTAAACCGCTGCCGGGTTTTATCATTATTAATAGCGATTGCCAGTGCTTTTTTGGTGCCCACCAGAATAACCAATCGACGCCCCCGGGTGATCGCCGTATAGATAAGATTCCGCTGCAAAAGAATATAATGCTGGGTCAGCACCGGAATAATGACTGCCGGATATTCGGATCCCTGGGATTTATGGACAGACACGGCATATGCCGGCACGACCTCATCGAGTTCTGTAAAATCATAAGCGATTTTTCGGTCGTCAAACGTAATGATGACCTCCCGGGTTTCCCGATTAATATCAACCACCCGCCCGATATCACCGTTAAAAACATTTTTGTCGTAATTATTACGAATCTGCATCACCTTGTCATGACAATGAAACGTCGTGCTCCCATAAACAAGATTGTCTTTGCCCGGATTCAGGCGTTTCTGGAGTTCCTTGTTCAGGTTGGCGGTTCCGACCAGCCCTTTATGCATCGGAGAAAGCACCTGAATGTCATCGATTGCGTCAAAACCGAATTTTTTGGGTATCCGGTTTGCCGCCAGCTCAAGAATAATCTCCAGCACGCGTTCCGGTGATTCCTGGTCGATAAAATAAAAATCCGTTTTCTCGTCATTTTCAATGTCTGTTTTCGGCAGGAATCCATTATTGATCCGATGCGCATTCACTATAATCCGGCTCTCTTGTGCCTGTCGAAAAATTTCATTCAAACGAACAACCGGGATCACATGGGAGGCAATAATATCTCCCAGAATATTTCCGGCACCGACAGACGGCAGCTGATTGACATCTCCTACCAGAATCAGCGTTGCTTGCTGCGGCACGGCTTTGAGCAGGTGATGCATCAATACCGTATCAATCATCGAAGCTTCATCAACAATCAACAAGTCACAGTCCAGCGGGTCTTTTTCATTTTTCTGAAAACCGCCGCTGCGAAAATTAAATGACAGCATTCGGTGGATGGTTTTGGCCGCAAAACCGGTTGTTTCGCTCATCTGCTTTGCCGCCCTGCCGGTGGGGGCGGCCAGTAATATTCTTACGTGCAGCTTCTGATAGATTTTCAAAACCGCCTGGATAATGGTTGTTTTTCCGGTTCCGGGCCCACCGGTAATGACCATGAATTTACTTTGAATGGCGGATAAAATGGCTTTTTTCTGATTGTCCGCCAGACTGAAATCAAGCTGTTCCTGTACCCATTTTACCGCCTGGTCGGCATCAACCGGCCGGGTCGTTTTTGGCGTGGCCATCAGGCGCTTTAACATATAAGATATACCGGTTTCACAAAAATAGGATCTGGCCAGATATACGGCCCGGGTGTCATCATGGGTTTCGGACAAGGCATCATCTTCAATGACAGTTTGTTTTTCTGCGGCAACCTGGGTCAGTTCAGCCCCGATAAGATTTCCGGCAACTTCAAGTATTTCAGAACATTTTTCGATTAATTTCGTATAAGGGTAATATACATGGCCGTCGCTGGAAAGCTCGTTTAAAACATACAAAATTCCCGCACGGATGCGCAGGGGAGAATCTTTGGAAAAACCGATATTTGCGGCAATCTTGTCAGCGGTGATAAATCCAATGCCGAAAATATCCGTTGCCATCTGAAAGGGATTTTCTGTGACCACCGTTATGGAACGGTCACCATATTGCTTGAATATTTTGGTGGCATACCCGGTACTGACCTGATGAGACTGTAAAAACATCATCACAGTCCGGATTTCTTTCTGTTCTTCCCAGGCTGTCTGAATCATTTCAATCCGCTTGCCGCCGATGCCGTCGATTTCAGACAATTTTTCGATATTATTTTCTATGATATCGAGTGTTTTTTTGCCAAACTGAGCAACGATTCGACCAGCCATCACCGGTCCGATCCCTTTAATCAGACCGGAGCCCAGATACTTTTTAATGCCATGGATGGTTGCCGGTACGGTGGTCCGGTACTCTTCAACATCAAACTGCTCTCCATACTTCGGATGAATCTTCCATTGCCCCTGCAGTTCCACCATCTCACCCGGCATGGGGTCTATCAGGTTTCCCACGACAGAGACCACCCGTTTTTCCCCCCGAACTTTCACCTGGGCGATGGTATACCCATTTTCCGGGTTGGTATAGGTGATTCGTTCAATCTGACCGGTCAGATCTACTCGCATAAAGAATACTCAGGAATATAGGTTGAAGGCTTAAGGTTGAAGGCAAAAACCCCTCAACACCAATAAAAAAGGTCATCCATCTTGCTGTTTTTTAGAACAAACAATCAATTCAGGATGACCTGTTGAAATGGTTAATGCCTTCGGCATTTTCTATTTTAATATTAAAAATGCTCGCGCGTTTCGCGCAGTCCATAACTTTAGGCACTTTAGATCACTTTAGTCACTTCACACTTTTTGAGTTTTTAAAATTATTTGCCAAAAAACACAAAAATCAGAGACAAGAAACTAACCGGCAATTTTTTCACTGGCCAATTCAAAATACATAGACTCCGGATATTCGGAAACAAGCCTGCTGAACGCCTCTTTTTCCTGCTCCGGTTTTCCGAGCTTACCATACATCCGGCCAAGATTAAAAAGCGCCTGATCTTTGCTCGCAGCAACAGCATCGGACGTGATCATTTCAAAATATTTTGCCGCCTGCTCATATTCTTCTTTTCCCTCATAGGAATATGCCAGGCCGCTTAAAATCATGGTCTTAAACTCTGTTTTACCCAGTGCTTCCAGTGCCTGATTGTATATCGTGATGGCCTCATCATAATTTTTGGTCAGGTAGGAGACATCCGCATACTGCATGAGGGCGGCCTTGCCGGCACCGGTTGATCCGTATTTTTCCGAAATATTTTTAAATCCCTTTTTCACCTCTTCATACGCGATAAAAGCGGATTCATCTTTCTTGATCGCATTGTATTTTGCCATCGTCTTGCCAAGCATCATCGCGGCACGGTTTTCAGATTGATTCTTATAATAGATCACTCCGGTTATCACGATGGCCACCGCAACAACAGCGCCGACCGAAGCCATAATCTGTTTCTGATATTTTTTTACAAACGCCAGCATGTTGCCGACAAACACTAAAAAAGGATCCGGCTCTTCAAGCAGCTCCTTACGGGATTGTTCTTCCTTCATTGATTTAACTCCATGGCAGTTGGTTTATTCTTCAATTAATATAACGAACACATATTTTTTTACCACGGAGATCACAGAGAGAAAGGCAAAAAAAATTATTCCTCTTCTCTATGGCCTCTGTAGTTATTTTTTTAATTTCAATGTCTTAAATCAATTTCCGGATACGGGACCACCCGTCTTCCGGAATTTTTGCGCCAATCACCCGGCATACTTCATACCCGCAGGCAGATGCCAGCTGACCGCTTTTTTCAAACGAATATCCATTCACCATTCCAAACAAAAACCCGGAAGCCCAAAGGTCCCCGGCCCCGGTTGTATCCAATGCTTTACCGGACCCCATCGGATCGATGGTCAATATCTGATCCTGGAAAGCGATAAGACTGCCCCGGGAACCCAGCTTAAGAACCGCCACATCCACATTGTCAGACAATGCTTTTACCGCCTCTGCTTCATTGATATGCCCGCAGTATGCCTTGGCTTCATCCTCATTTGCAATTAAAATATCAACATACTCTTTGATAATATCTTCTAAAATATCCATGGATGCTTCAACAACATTAAAACTGGCCAGGTCCAGGCTGATCAGACTGCCTGCTTCTTTGGCCGATTTCAAAACCGCCATCATCAAGTCCCGGTTAAACAGCAAATATCCTTCCACATGGACGACCGCAGCCCCTTGAAAACAATCCAAAGATATTTCATCCGGATGCATTTCAGCGGACGCGCCCAGGCAGGTAAACATGGAACGCTGGGCATCCGGTGTAATCACGGAAAGCACCCGTCCGGTAAGTGTTGTGGAATTGAAAAGAACCGGATCCACCGAATTATTCATCAAGTCCTGTTTAAAAAGTCCCCCCAATTCATCATTTCCCATCTTACCCACAAACCGCCCGCTTCCCCCCAGTTTTGCAACACCAATGGCAGTATTACAAGCGGAACCGCCTGAGACAAGTGACGGCGGAGACGATGCCTGAGCAATCAGGTGATCAATATAATTTTGATCCACCAGGTTCATCCCGCCCTTTTCAACACCCAGCCGCTCCATAAATTCATCCGGTTCCGTTGCCAGCATATCCATCAGCGCGGAACCGACGCCGACAACTGTTTTTCGATTCTCAGGAATTATTAATTCACCCATATTTTTTCCTTTATCCATGCATGCTTGCCGATTTTGCCGGGTTCTGCTCCAGAACCGAATCGATCCTGCCCGTTATTAATTCTCAATTCCACTTTCGACCATTTTTGTCGGGTAAGAAACCCGAGCTACGAACCTTCCGCCTTCAGTCTTCAGTCTTCGGCCTGCCTTCCCCCTACCAGACCAAATTCTTATGAATCCAGCCTTCATCTCCGTCGGCATGCTGAAGATGAATCCAGTTTCCTTTTCGCTCAAGAACCTTAAACGGAACCCCTTTGATGGCCTTAAAAATCACATCATGGTTAGTACCGGGACCGGATCGGATATTGCACCGCTCATCTCTGGGTTTTGTGATCACCGTATCTATTTTTACCATCAAATCTTTATTGATCCACCCGATGGTTCCTTCAAAATCCTTAATATAATACCACTTTCCGGTTTTATCTTTATCCAGAATCAGCATGGGCACATATTTTTCCACCTGCCACATCACCTCGTAACTGGTTCCCGGACCGGATCGAACATTTGCCACAGGAGCGTTTACTGCCAGTTTCTCGGCAAACCCATTGCTGAATGAAAACAAAACCAAAAAGAACACGGAAACAAGCATTAAAGCTTTTAATTTCCGATGATTTTTCTGTCTCCAGTACGTCATACTTTTTACCTCAATCTTAAAATGTTAAGCGGCCATCAAGTGCGTAACCGCCTTTTCAAGGCCATCCAAAGACAATTCAAACATGGGGAAAATCTGACTGATCGCATTAATCGACCGGGTATACGGCCACATTCGTTCTGAAACCGGATTCAGCCAGACATTATGCGGAAATGTATCGGCAAGAAATTTTATCCGTTCGATACTGGACATTCCACTCCGCTCATGAACATAAATTGACCCGTCCCTGGCCATAAGCTCATACGGCGCCATGCTGGCATCGCCCACCAGAATCAAACGGGTATCCGGATCTTTTCGGGCAAATTCTACCACCCGTTTCGGTTTCTTGTACCGCGAGGAATCTTCCCAGACCGTATCATAAATCGTATTATGAAAAAAATATGTTTTCACATCCTTGAATTGTGAACGGGCATAATCAAATAATGTCTGGACCACCTGAACATAGGGGTCCATGGACCATCCACCGTTATCTATCGCCAGTATCACCTTGAGCCGATCCCGCAAGCGCCGGTCAAATACGATTTCGATTTCACCGGCGTTTTTCATGGTTTGATAAATGCTGGCATCAATATTGACCTGATCCCTGGGTCCGGAGGGTATCATGTTTCTGAGTTGTTTTAAGGCTTCCCCCATCATTGCCTGAGTCAACGGACCGGATCGGGAATAGTCTTTATACCGCCGCTCATTCGCCACTTTGAGGGCTGATTTGTTTCTGGACGATCCGCCCACCCGCAATCCTTCCGGGTGATTGCCGGAGTGCCCGACCGGAGAAGTGCCGCCGGTTCCGATCCACTTGTTTCCGCCGTTATGCCGTTCGGTCTGGTCCTTTAACCGCTCTTTAAAATAATCCAGCAATTCGTCCGGGGAAAGATTTTTTAATGCCGATTCATCAATGCCGAGTGCGTCTGCGATTTGTTTGGGATTTTTCAACCATTCTTCCAGCAGCGCTTTGGCGATACTGTCCAGTTCGACCCCCTCCATATCCGGCATTTCAGCACCCTCAAAGTAATGGGCAAACATCTGGTCATAAAGGTCAAAATACCGCTCGCTTTTCACCAGAATGGCACGGGTTGCCGTGTAAAAATCGCCAAGGGATTGAATCAGCCCTTTGGACAATGCTTTTTGGAGCGTTAAAAACGATGTGGGTGAAACCGGTATGCCCGCATCTTTTAATTTATAAAAAAATTCTATAAACATTTTGATTAATTTGGTTTGCTTAAAATATTGTTAATTAAGGGCTTCTTAAAAAGCTTTCTGATGTCGTTTCGCGCCACTTATATCAATCAATAACTTCTATGAGGTAGGCCGGGTTTCTTACCCGGCACCAAAAGCCACCGATTAACATGACATTCTCATTTGTCGGGAAAGAATCCCGACCTACGATTTATTTCGCCGGCAAGGATGAAGTGCAATGGAACTTTTTTTCTTCAGCCTTCAGCCTTCAGCCTTCTACCTAAAAACCTTTATTAAAACAGTTTCCGCCGACTGGTCAGAGTACTGGCTGCAACATAATCCTGGCTTTTTTTAAACAATATCCCCAGAAAAGGAATATCTCCTTTGGCCAGCTGTTTTGCTTTAAAATCCGGATCCGCATCCAGCGCCCGAATCCAGTTAATCAATTCACGTGTGGCCGGTTTTTTTTCAACCGCATCGATTTCCCGCAATCGATAAAATGTGGCAATGGAATTTTCCATCAGTTCCGGTGCCAGGTTCGGGAAATGAACATTGATAATTTTCCGCATCATTTTAGGATCCGGAAACGCGATATGATGGAAATTACACCGGCCCAGAAAGGGGTCTGACAAATCTTTTTTGGCATTTGAGGTGATAATAAATACCGGCCGGTGAATTGTCTGGATGGTTTTGTCAATTTCGATAATATCAAATTCCATTTGATCCAGAACATCCAACATATCATCCTGAAAATCCGTGTCCGCTTTGTCTATCTCATCAATCAGCAGAACTGTTCGTTTGTCTGCGGTAAACGCCTGGCCGATCTTTCCCATTTTAATATAATCTTCAATCCGGCTGGCATCTCTTTTGGAATCGCCGAACCGGCTGTCATTCAAGCGGGTTAAGGTGTCATACTGATAAAGCGCTTCCACCAGCTTCATGCTGGATTTTACATTCAACACAATCAGCGGCATGCGCAATGATTCCGCAATAGCATGGGCCAGCATGGTTTTACCGGTTCCGGGTTCCCCTTTTAAAAGCAGCGGCATTTCCAGTTCCATGGTAATATTCACAATTTTTGCCAGCTCGTCATCTAAAATATATTTATTGGCGCCTTTAAAGCCTTTTTCATTCTCTTTTGTTGTCATAAGTTTACCTGTATTTATTTAATTACGAATTACAATTTTTGGCTTTAGTCATCGTTTCGGCCAGCACAATGTCATTCCGGCATGCTTCCCCGATAGAAACATTCGAGGACAAGCTTAGCCGGAATCTATGTTTGGATATAGCACATAGCTGGATTCCCGATAGAAACATTCGGGAATGACAAATCTGCTTTGGCCGAAACGATGATCAAGGCCCAATTTTTTTATTTTTTATCACTTAACTAAAGTAGATAACCAGAAAAAAAAATTTTAACCACAGAGGACACAGAGAAAAAGAGTTTATTTTAATTCTTCCTCTGTGAGCTCGGTGTTCTCAGTGGTAAATTTTACTTTTAACGATGCTATTAAAAACATACTTTCACTGCTTTAAACTAACTGGATAGCCTTATTTTTTCAGACAGTTCACGTGTCATACGAATCACTTTTTTTGCAATATCAAGGGGCAGGGCCCCGGTACCGCAACTCGGTGTAATCAGAGACTGCTCAATAATTCTTGAGCGGTCTATGCCAATCGCTTCCATCTGAAGGACTTCATTTTCCCAGAGCATTGCCAAAGATTCAACACTTTCTTTTTCCACATCTTCTATATCTCCGGTGGGCACAATTCCCCACGCAATAAGGCCGCCTTTTTCAATAAATTTTTTCAGTTGCGTAGGATACAATATAAATTTATCAAAAAACGAATACGCGTCAAAACTGACAATATCAGCCGAAGAATCCAGAATGATCGACCATTCGGCATTTGCGCACACGTGAACACCGGCCAAAGCGCCTTCCTCATGAACAGCTGCAATCACCTCTTCTAAGCATGCTTCGACATCCTGGTGGGACACGCTGATAAACGCTGATGAGCCAAAACCGGTCAAACCGGGTTCGTCCAGAAATATAATCACCGGGACCCCGTATTTTTTCAACTGCTTCACCTGCCAGCGGGCTTTTAACGCAATGCTTTTTATTGCCGCATCCCGCAGTTGATCATTGTAGAAGATGGCTTTTCCGGCCTGATCCACCACGCCGGTGGAAAATGTAAACGGGCCGACAACCTGCCCCTTAACCGCAACTGGCGGTTTTTCAAGAGCATCCAGAGTTTTTATAAATTCAAAAAAACCCGGCGCCGTCTCGTTCGTCATCGCAAACCGGGAGTTGGCCAATTTTAATTCATCTTCCATAATCGCCATATATTCTTCAAAAAATGCCAAAATTTGCTGATCAAAAGCGTCATCATTTGTCTGAATAAATTTCCGGTCCCCATCGGTTTTAATTCCCGGCATACCCGGCAAAAACTGTGCAATAATCCCCTCTGACTTGAAATGGGGCAGTTGAATCCATAAGGGAATATCCGGTGTATATTCCATCATCATTTTAACTGCTTTGCCATGGTCTTCTAAGGGCAGACTGCCGATCCAGGCCGGCAACCCGCAGGGCTTAAAATCTATTTTCATGCAGAAGGTTTCCTTTTTATACACTCAATTTTATACTGTTGATAATCATTTTTTCGGCCTTGATCATCGTTTCGGCCACGGTACAACCCCGATTCCTTATCGAAGGACCGTAGCGGATGGCTTCAGCCTTCCAATCTTATGGAGGTCTAAAGACCTCCGCTACATATGGCCGAAACGATGATCAAGGCCATTTTTTCA
>JAGGYV010000305.1 GCA_021162325.1 Desulfobacteraceae bacterium
GGGCCGCAAGGACCAGTTTAAATTGTATCAGCCGGGACCAAACGGTGTGTCGCCCATGCCGGCGATTGGGGAAGGGTATAATGTGCACGTCACCGGCCTGACTCATGATGAACAGGGATATCCGGTTATGTCCGTGGAAACTCAGAAAGAAATGATGGACCGCCTGTTGAGCAAGATAAGGAGTAATCTTGATGACATCATCCGGACGGAAGCATATCTGCTGGATGACGCGGATATTGTGATTGTTTCCTATGGTGTGTCCGCCCGGACTGCTTTTACGGCAGTTGACATGGCTCGTGAGATGGGAATCAAAGTCGGTCTGCTCCGTTTGATAACGGTCTGGCCGTTTCCGGAAGAGATGATCCGTGATTTATCCAAACGCGTGAAAGGGTTTGTCACCGTTGAAATCAATATGGGCCAGATCAGCCGGGAAGTTCAGCGCTGTGTCGGAGGAAATGCGCCGTCATATCTGGTGGGGCATGCGGGCGGAACGGTGATTACGCCGGATGAAGTCATTGATTTAATTAAAAAAGAGGTATTCTGATAAAATGGCAACCGCAAAAGCAAAGCAAGAAGTACATCCGCTTGAGGAATTGATACGAACCGAGCGGCTTCCGCATATCTGGTGTCCCGGATGCGGCATAGGAACGGTTTTTTCCGCCTGCCTGACAGCAATTCAGGAAACCGGTATTGATTATAAAAAATTTTCCATGGTGTCCGGCATCGGGTGTTCCGGCCGGGGTGCCGGTTATGTGAAGCTGGATTCTTTTCATACCACCCATGGGCGGGCAATCCCCTTTGCATCGGGTATTAAGATGGCCAATCCGTCATTGAATGTCATTGTGTTTTCGGGCGATGGAGACTTGTTTGCCATCGGCGGGAATCATTTTATCCATGCGGCCCGCCGAAATATGGATATCACCGTGATTTGTATTAATAACTTTATCTACGGCATGACCGGCGGGCAGGTGGCCGCCACCACCCCCCATATGGATCTTTCGGCCACCACGCCCTACGGAAATCCGGAGACACCGTTTAACCTGCCCTTGTTGGCTTATGCGTCCGGTGCCACATATGTGGCCCGGTGGACCATGATTCACTCCCGGGATTTAACCGATTCGTTTGTGGAGGCGATTAATCATAGAGGATTTTCATTTATTGAAGTCCTTTCGCCCTGTCCGATTAATTATGGCCGGCGCAACAAAATAAAATCATTGGATATGCTCAAAATGTTTGCCGACAAGACCATCATCAAAAACAATGCGGATCTATCGGATCTGGATATTGATTTTAAAAAGGGCGTGGTACTGGGCAAATTTGTGGATATTGATAAACCGACGCCGGATGAGAATTACGAAAAGATATGTATGATGAGGGAATAGTCGGGCAGGTTGAAGGTCTAAGGTAGAAGGAAGAAAGAGATGAACATCGAACGTCCAACATCGAATTTTGAATGAAAGAAAAGATAGGTGACCTCGTAGGGCGGATTAGCGGAGCGTAATCCGCCGAAAGGAAAAAAACAAACATCAAAAAATGATTAGCCGCCGACCCACGCAGACAAACGCAGATACGGATATTAATTATTGTGATAAAAGTAACAACTTTAAATCAGGACTTGATTAGGGAAAAAATAAAAAAAGGCATAATGCATAATTTCATAATGGTCGATGAGCTAAATCGTAGGTCGGGATTCTTTCCCGACAAATGAACATCGCATGTCACTTAGCCGATATTGGTGCCGGGTAAGAAACCCGGCCTACAAGATAGACGTTGTTTTTTGTAAAGTGGCAATCTGTAACATGAAAAGTTTTTTATTAAGCCACTCACTTAGAAACGAGAAAAAATATGACCCAAAAAGATGAAAAAACTCGTCAGGAGATTATTGTCACCGGTTTCGGCGGTCAGGGGATTATTCTGGCCGGACGGATTCTGGGACAGGCGGCGGCGTTAGGGGACAAAAAGGAAAGTACGCTGGTCCAGTCTTACGGGCCGGAATCCCGGGGAGGGGCCTGTGCCGCTCAGGTGATTATTTCTGAAGATATTATCCAGTATCCTTATATTAAGACGCCGGATCTGCTGGTCTGCATGTCCCAGTCTGCTTATGAAAAATATATTGACGAATTAAAGCCCGACGGCATTCTCCTGACAGATCAGGATCTGGTAAAGCCGGGTCCGGATCGGGATTATTTTTCCATTCCCGCCACACGGATGGCAGAAGCGTTGGGACGAACAATGATGGCCAATATTATTATGGTCGGTTTTACCACGGCGGTGGCAAAAGTGATATCCCTGGCGGCTGCCAAAGATGCGGTGACTGACTCAGTGCCTAAGGGAACGGATAAAATGAACATACAGGCCTTTACCAAAGGATATGAATACGGTTTGTCCAAGCTTAAAGGGCGCGCGAAAAAAGCATCAGGGCAGAATGGAGTCATGCAATGAAGCGGGCGAAAGAAAGACTGCATAAGGTCGTTGTGATCGGTGCCACACCCGCAGCAATCGCGGCCACTAATAAATTAGGGGAACTGGGAATTCCAGTCACATTGGTTGACACGGAAATCGACATGGACCGGAAATTATCCGATGATGCGTTGCGCCTGAAATCCGGAGTGGCGTTTAATCATGCCCATCGTCCCGGTTTAATCCGGATTTTACGGAATCCGTCCATTAAATGCA
>JAGGYV010000098.1 GCA_021162325.1 Desulfobacteraceae bacterium
AAAAACCCGTGACCTTATGCAGAAAACAATCGATTTTCTGGAAAATAAAGGGCTGAAAAACCTTAAAAAAGACTGGCACGACAAAGTCTGGAACCATGATTTTGTTGAATTTATGAAAGAGAACCAGGTTTTTGCAACACTCATGACGCCGGCAGGTTACGGGGCGGAAGATTCTCGTTGGGATACCTACAGGAATTCCGCGTTTGCCGAGATCACCGGATTTTACGGGATTACCTACTGGTACACATATCAGGTTTCCATGCTGGGACTTGGACCGGTATGGCTGGGCAGCAATGAAGAGGTGAAGCATAAGACAGCCCAACTCCTCAAAGACGGCAAAGTTTTTGCTTTCGGTCTTTCAGAAAAAGAGCATGGGGCAGACATCTATTCCACCGATATGATGCTGTATCCCCAGGAAGACGGGACATACAAAGCCAATGGCGACAAATACTACATCGGCAACGGCAATGAAGCTGCACTGGTTTCCACCTTTGCCAAAATGGCGGATTCCGGCAAATACGTCTGGTTTGCTGTAGACTCTGAGCACGAAAAGTATGAATTGATCAAAAACACCGTCAACCAGCAGAATTACGTTTCTGAATACGCACTTCACGATTACCCCATCACAGAAGCCGACATCCTGGAAGAAGGCGACAAAGCCTGGCACAATATGCTCAACACCATCAACATCTGTAAATTCAACCTGGGCTGGGGAGCCATCGGTATCTGTACACACGCCTTTTATGAATCCATTGACCACGCTGCCGGCCGGTATGTTTACGGAAAATTCGTGACGGATTTCCCCCATGTTCGCCGTTTGTTTACCGATGCTTACTGCCGTCTTGCTGCGATGAAACTTTTTTCCGAACGCGCCATTGACTATATGCGATCGGCATCGCAAAACGACAGACGCTACCTGCTCTTTAATCCAATGGTTAAAATGAAAGTCACCTCGCAAGGTGAAGAAGTGATCAACATGCTCTGGGATATCATTGCTGCCAAGGGATTTGAAAAAGAACCTTTCTTTGAAGTAGCTGCCACTGATATCCGCATGCTTCCCAAACTGGAAGGAACCGTACATGTGAACATGGCGCTGATTGTTAAATTCATGCAGAATTACTTTTTTAATCCGGCGGAGTTTCCGGAAATTCCAAAACGCGATGATGGGGCTGACGATACCTTCATGTTTAACCAGGGACCCACCAGCGGCCTTGGCAAAATTCAGTTTCATGATTACAACATTGCCTACAGCACGGTTGACCTGCCCAATGTCAATCTTTTCAAAGAACAGATTGACGGATTCAAGCGTTTTCTTGCCCAAGCCACTCCGGACAAAAACCAGTCCAGGGACATCGACTACCTGCTGGCTCTTGGCGATTGCTTCACCATGGTTGTATACGGCCAGCTGATTTTAGAAAACAAAGATATTTTTGAGGTCGAAGATGATCTTATCGAAGAGATCTTTGATTTTATGATCCGTGATTTCTCCCGCTTCGCTCTGAACATCCACACCAAACCGAGCAGTTCCGAAAAACAAAAAGAACTTTCCATGGCCATGATCAAAGCACCTATTGCCAATGAGGAACGGTTTAATAAAGTGTGGGAAACTTATGCATTTGCTATGAAAGGGCAATATACGATGAATGAATAACCTAAATTGAGCGTTTTAAATTTTGAAAAAAATGTTTTTATAATTATTTAAGATGTTGATCTATTTTAAGTTTCAAAATTTAAAACCCTCTGGGATCGCCGATCTCACCGCATCTACTGCGTCAAATGCGCAACCGCATAAACGACTATAGCGGCAACGCATTTTCCTTCTATATGCGGCAACCTCGACAATCGCTCAATTTAGGTCAACGATTGATAAAAACCAGGGAAGAAATTTATGAACAAAGGATTATATCGTAAATTGAGAAAACATCTGGACAAACAACCGGCAGGGTTCCCGGAAACTGAAACCGGCTCGGAAATCGATATTCTCAAACGGTTTTATACGCCTGAACAGGCAAAGATTGCATTGAAAATGACCAATATTCCGGAACCGGCGGTGAAAATAGCCAAAAGATTAAAAACAGATGAAAAGACAGTCGGCGAAAGTCTGAAAAAGATGGCCAAAGAAGGGCTTTTATTCAGAGTCCATACTCCTGAAGCAACCTTATATATGCAGCCCAATTTTATCATGGGTATTTATGAATGGCATGTGAATAAGGTTGACCGGGAAATTGCCGAAAAAGCAGATGATGTATATGACCGGTTATTTGAAAAGCACTGGCAAGATAAAAAAACCAAGCAATTGCGGGTTGTGCCGGTTGATCAATCAATTGAACATAAAGATATGGTCCGGGGATATGACATGATCCGTGAGCTTGTCCGCGGTACGGGAAACGGGCCGTATGCCGTCGCCCCTTGCATCTGCCGTGTGGAGCAGTTGAAAAGAGGAAATGAAGTCAATCGTCCCATAGATACCTGCCTCACATTCGGCATGGTTGCTGAGTATTATATTGAAAACGGTATCGGCAAAGAACTGACCGAAAACGAGCTCATGGAAAAATTGACAGAATGCGAAAAGGCGTCTTTGGTACCTTTTAGCACAAATTCACAGAAAATAGTCAATATGTGCATGTGCGACAAGGATTCCTGCCAGATTTTCCGCAATTTGCGTAAACTTGAAAAGCCTGCCCAGGAAGTGCATGCTGCATTTTCAGCAACAATTGATGCCAAATTATGCAATGGCTGTAAAAAATGTACCAAAAAATGCCAGATCGACGCTATTTTCGCTACAGATGTTCAAGCCGGTAAAAAAGCAAAAATCCATGAAATCGAGCCTGACCGTTGCATCGGATGCGGTCTTTGTGTGTCTGTTTGCCCCCAGCAGGCCATATCCATGCAACCCAGGGAAGTATTGCCGGTTGTTCCGGAAAATGCCTTAGCCATGAATATCGCCCTGTCAAAAGAAAGAGGACAGCTGCAAGGTTTCGTGCCCTATGGCGTCGTCAAATGGTTGTTAAAATTGAAACTCGGCAAGGAAACAGCCGATAAAGTCATCAATATGTAAGTCAAAACACTTGTGGTTATTTTGTCTTTGGAACCGGCTTATCAGACAATCCCTTCCTTATAGTTATTTCTGGTTTCCATCAATATCAATTAACTAAAACTCAGAATAACGTAAAAACAGGCCGAAGGCTGAAGGGAAGGCCAAAAGACGAACATCGAATGAAATCGGAATAGATCCATTATACGCATTCCCACGCAGGAGCATAGGAACGAGAAAAGGGCAGGCGGATTAAGATCAATTTATAATGGGTGTCAGAACTTTTTTTTCGGAATTTTGACAAACTTGTAAAAAACTTTCCATGGTGACGCGTCACCACTGTATCAGAAAAATAACTTGTCAATCATTTCAAAAAAGTTATGAATGAGTTATTTGAAAGTCCAAATTCTTTCCCATCGAAATCCGACTTTTTACGAGTTTGTCAAATTTCAGCGAAAAACCATTTAACCGGCCATTGCGAAACTATTAAAATATGATTTGGAATTATGGACAAACAAATGTTAAGACAAACATGGTTTTATACATTTTAAATATACAAAGGATCATTTTAATCATGACTAAATCAAAAATTACTGCCACGATTTTTATAGGGATGTTCCTCCTGAATCTTTGCAGCTGCGCCACAAGCGTCAAAGAAAGAGAGACGCTGAATATGCCGGCCAAAAAATATGATCTGGTGCTGGTGCATGGCCTGTCCAATATGCACTGCTGGGGGGAAGATTTTCTTTTGCAGAGCATCAATCTTTGGGGTCCGAAACATGTGTTTGCCGTTTATACCACTGAATCGGGGAGTATCTGGGAAAGAGATATCCATGGAAAGCCGCTGATCTGCTGCGGTGAAGACAATTATTCCGCTGGTGATGATAATATTGCCACCCAGTCCGGATACCTCAACGATGCCATCGTAGAGCTTCAAACGTCCTGCGGTCTTAGTTCACAGTTCAGCATTATCGCCCACAGCATGGGCGGACTTGTGTCGAGGCATTATATTGCTCATCACCCGGGCAATGTCATCGGTCTGGTCACCCTTGGCACACCGCATCATGGGGATCCACTGGCCGACAGCTTTGGATGGATCGGATTTTTCATCGGCGCCGGAGATGCGGTGGATAACCTGAGTCCAGACTATTTGACCGAATTTAACCAACAATTTCCCATACCGGATGCAAGTGAACCGGATAATTGCAAAATTTACACCATTCGCGGGGACTCCGACGGTTACGACTCCTTTGGATGGGGGGGAGAACTCTTTTGGGGATGGCCGATCATGAGAATTTTTTACTGGACAGACAGTGACGGAATTGTGCCGGAAGAATCCTCCGTAATTGAAGGCGCCATGCACATAGGAGACTTTTCCGGAGACGACCATTATGATCTGGTCCGGGACCCGGCGGTTGTCATCAAAGCAGCGGAATACTTACCATAAAATATAGAATGCGGTACGGATTTTAAATACGCATTATCAACTCAAACAAAAAAATAACCTTAATAATATACAGGAATAACATAAATGGACCGATTCAATCCCGACCTGAAAACCGGTGATCACATTTCTGGTTACCAGATTCAAAATATCGTTGAACTTACTGAAATCAAATCCTTTTTTTATGAACTGGAGCACCTTTCCACCGGTGCCAGACATATTCACATCAGTTGCGAAGATTCTGAAAACACCTTTTCAGTTGCGTTTAAAACCGTTCCCACCGATTCCACGGGAGTGGCGCACATCTTAGAGCATACGGTCCTTTGCGGGTCTGAAAAATATCCGGTCCGCGATCCGTTTTTCTCTATGATCAAAAGAAGCTTAAACACCTTCATGAATGCCTTCACCTCATCCGACTGGACCATGTATCCGTTTACCACCCAGAACCAAAAAGATTACTACAACCTGATGGGGGTTTATCTGGACTCCGCCTTTTTTCCAAAACTGGACCGGCTCAGTTTCAAACAGGAAGGTCACCGGCTTGAGTTTGAACCGGACGGGGATTCGGGGGAACCCGACAAACTGGCATACAAAGGGGTGGTGTATAATGAAATGAAAGGGGCCATGTCGTCACCGGACCAGGTCATGTCACGATCAATTTTAAACGCGTTATATCCGGACACCACCTACAGCTTCAACTCCGGCGGCGACCCGGTTGAGATCCCAAAGCTGACCCATGAACAGCTCAGGGCATTTCACACGCATCATTATCATCCGAGCAATGCCTTTTTTTATACATACGGCAATCTTCCACTAAAGAGCCACTTAAATTTCATTGAAGAAAAAGTATTAAATCATTTTACCCGGATTGATCCGGAAACTGATGTGCCTTCCCAACCTCACTGGAACACACCAAAAGAAATGACGTATACCTATCCCGCTGATGCAAATGATGATTTATCAAAAAAATCCCAGGTATGCCTGGCATGGCTGACCGCCGATATCCGGGAAGCTTTTGAGGTCTTGAGCTTGACGATTCTCGAGCAGGTGTTATTGGGAAATTCCGGGTCCCCCCTTCGCAAGGCACTCATTGACTCCGGACTTGGAAGTACCCTTTCTGACGGGAGCGGATTTGATGCGGAAAATAAAGACACAATGTTTGCCTGCGGCTTGAAAGATGTGGATCAAACGTCTGCCGGGGACATTGAAAAAATAATTTTCGACACACTGACTAAGCTGGTCAAAAACGGCATTGATCAAAAAATGGTTGATTCGGCCATTCATCAGATTGAATTTCATCAAAAAGAAGTGACCAACAGTCCCTACCCTTACGGTATCAAACTCCTGCTCCGCATGTCCGGCGACTGGTTTCACCATGGCGATCCCACCACTTCCTTAAAATTTGACACTTTAATTGACAGACTGTTTGACGAGCTTAAAAAAGGCCCGTTTTTAGAAAATCAGATTAAAAAATACTTTCTTGATAATCCTCACCGTGTCCGGCTACTGCTTCTCCCGGATCCGGCCCTGGCGGAAACTGAAAAAAAGCGGGTAAATAAAGAACTGCAACAGGTTCAAGATAGCCTTTCAGAACCCGATATCAACCGTATTTGTACGGAAACCAACGCATTGGCAGAGCTTCAGGAAGCAAAAGAGAACCTGTCCTGCCTGCCGACACTGGAAATAGAAGATATTACACCGGATATCCAGACAGTTGATGAGACCCCGGGCCATGACGATACAGACGCCTCGTGTTATGAACTGCCGACATCAGGTATCTTTTATCTAACCAGTGCCTTCGGCCTACAGCCGATAAAACCTGAACTGTTGCCGCTGGTCCCGTTTTTCTGTCATTGCCTGCCCCTGATCGGCACAAAACAACACAGCTACGAAGAAATCGCCCAGCTCGTTGACCTCTATACCGGAGGCATGGGACTCTCCATCAATGCCGGAACTGATTTTACCGATGCAGATGAAAGTGCTTGTCTGCCAATCATGTCATTTGCAGCAAAATGCCTTTCCCGAAATCTGGAAAAAATGTTTGAGCTGATGGATGAACTGTTATGCGAATATGATTTTTCCGATCTGAACCGATTAAAACAACTGCTGCTTGAATACCGCTCAAACATGGAGTCATCAGTTGTGTCAAGTGGCCATCGATATGCTATTTCGCTTGCATCCAGAACTTTTTCTTCAACCAGTGCCTTAAACGAGAACTGGCATGGCATTCATCAATTAAAAGTCCTCAAAAAGATTACCGACGACCTGACCGATAACCGGCTCCAGACAATTGCCGATGAGTTAAAACAGATCGGTACCCGTCTGCTAAAAAGTAACAATATAAAAATCGGGCTCATCGGTGGAAAAAACGATATTGAAAACGCGATCAAATATACAGATAATCTAAAGAAGAATCTCGGTACGGGAAAAAATACCGGTTTTAAACCACCGGCGATTTTATTTTCAAACGATCCGGCAAGAGAAGGCTGGACTACGGCTTCAGCAGTATCCTTTGTTGCCAGCGTGTTTCAAACCAATCGCATCACCCATGAGCATGCGCCGGCGTTGGCAGTTATCAGTAAAATCCTTCGGTCCATGTTTCTGCATCGGGAAATCAGGGAAAAAGGCGGGGCATACGGCGGGTTTGCGGCGTATCAGATGGATAACGGGCTTTTCTGTTTCGCCTCCTATAGAGATCCGCATATACTCAATACATTAAACGTCTATGATGCGGCATCGGACTTTATTGTTTCCGGCGAATACATGGATGAAGATATCAAGGAAGCCATTCTGCAGGTTTGCGCGGACATTGACCGGCCGGATACACCAAATTCCGCTGCCGGAAAATCATTTTACCGAAACCTGACCGGCTTAACCGATGATATCCGTAAAACCTTCAAAGCACGACTGCTTGCTCTGGATCGGGAAAAAGTTTTGCAGGTTGCCCGCAACTACTTTGGCGCCGGCCAGGCCAAGTCTGCGGTGGCCGTCATATCCAACGAAAATTCGCTTAAGGATGCTGTTGAAAAATTAAAGGATCGTCCCCTGGAACTGCATCGAATTTAATTGATGGCTTCCGGAAAATCCCAAGTTCTATCTTAACTTTGGGTTCCACTGCATTTTTCGTCACTGCGGAGTAGGCAAGCTACGCCTCATTCCTCAAAATTCGTGCGCCTTGAATTTGCTGCTTTTTTCTTTGCCATCAGGATTTAATTTTTCCCAGAATTACGCTTTGATGAACAGGTGACTCGAAGGGAAGGCGGAAGGCAGGGCGGGATACATTCCCGTCTTGACAAAACCGTATATCATGAGTATATACATATTATATGAAAGACGATTATAAAAAATCCATTTTAAGTTGTGTCGGTTTTGACTGGGATAATGGAAACATTGATAAAAACTGGATCAAACACAAAGTAACGCCCAACGAATGCGAACAAATTTTCTTCAACCACCCTTTAATAATTCAAGGTGATATTAAGCATTCCAAAAATGAAAACAGATATTATTCCCTGGGACAGACAGACACTAAAAGACTATTATTTATCGCATTCACCATTCGGAAAAATCTTATACGCATTATTTCCGCCAGGGATATGCACAAAAAGGAAAGGCGGGTTTATGAAAAAACAAATACCTAAATTTAAAACCGAAGATGAAGAAAGAGAATTTTGGTCAACCCATGATTCCACTGATTTTCTTGACTGGAATAAAGCGGATCAATTGACACTATCAAAACTCAAACCTTCAGTTAAAAAAATTTCTCTTCGCCTTCCGGAAACCATGATAGAAGAGCTTAAATTATTGGCCAACAAAAGAGATGTGCCTTACCAGTCGCTATTAAAAATATTTTTAGCAGAACGCATACAACAAGAGCTTAATGCACATTAAAAATCCGCATCAACTGTTTTGCGGCATCTTCGGAAAGGGACCCTTTTGCCCGGGCAATCTTGATGGTTTCAATACCGGACAAGCTGTAATATTTAGCCATGTCACCAGACAAGCATTGGAGGGCCTGAACATGTTTTGTAACGATTTCCACATCGCCCCGGGCAATCGGCCCGGTCAGGGCATCCGGAATCCCTGTGCTTTCAATGTTGGCCAGGGTTCCCTTGACCAGGGGGTTTAAAATTTTAAACGCCTCTGTTTCAGACACCCCTGACGCGGCCATTAATTTAATTGCCAAGTCCATTAAGGTCACCAGATAATTGGATGCCACCACCGCAGCAGCATGGTACAGCATTTTCCCGTCCGTTGAGATGGTAAACGGCTGGGCACCTAAGTCCGTTACAATCTCCCGAGCCGTTTCCACAGCCGCCGGATCTCCTTCAACCGCCATCATGATGTTATCAAACGGATTACCGGATTTTTGCACTGCAAAACTCTGAAGCGGATGCATGGACCCAATCTGTACACCGGTCATTATACCGGACTTGGCATTGCCGGATTTGACCAGAGCCAGTTCAGTCGATGCCAAAGCGCCGCTACAATGAAAAACAACTGATTTTTTTTTAAATCCATTGTTTTCGACAATTATCCGGCAGGATTCTTTAATCGCATCATCCGGGGTGGTGATAAATACAATATCCGCATCTTTTGCAGCCTCCCAGGTCTTTTCAAAACAACGATCCAAAGCCCCGGCAATTTCTGCCGCCGCCCTGGCAGATGTGATGCGACGACTTGAAAATCCCATGGGCCGGTATCCGGCTTCAGGCAGCTGCTGTGCCAATGCCCTGCCGACTTTCCCGCATCCGATGATGGCAAATGATGGTTTCATGATCACTCGTTTCCTATCTGAACAATTATTGTTTCAACTTAAAAGGGCATCATCAATGTCATTAACCTAAGCCGTAAACCCCTCCCCTACATTGACACCTCTTAAATTAATGGTCTTGAGGTCATAATAACCAATGGCATAAATTTTTACAATCCTGTTGTTGCAATCACCCACAAAAAAAGAGCGATCGTTCGATTTTTTATTTGACAAATTCACGCAATTCATGAAATTAGTAAATAATGAATCCAAAAATTATTATCATAGCAGAACAAAGCCATGGCGAAATTTCTTCGGTTACTTATGAACTGATCGCCGGTGCAAAAGTTCTCCGGCAGTTTACCAATTCAGACATCAAGATCATCATGACCGGCGGTGAGGTATCCGTTGCTGCCAGACAGTTATCCGAACAATCCGGGATTGATATACTCGTTATCAATCCCGACATCCGAACAATTCCAGAAGAAATGATACCGGAGAAAATAATACCAGAAAAAATAATACCGGATGAAATAGTTTTTAAAAACATTCCGGCTTCGCTGTTCAAAGATCTGAACCCGGCATATATTTTGATGGCCCACAATGCCAAAGGTCTTGATGCAGCCCCGGGTCTTGCCGCAAAAATTAATGCCGCCTGCATCACCGGCGTTGAAAAAATCACTGGCGCAGATGGCGACATTTGTTTTACACGATCCCTATTTAACGATAAAATTTCCGCCCAGATCATTTCCTGTGCTAAAGTTTCCGTGCTGACTATTTTACCCGGTGTTTTTAAACCGGATACCCGTTTTAACGGGAATGTTGGAAAAATTTCGATGATTGACCTGCCCCTCTCAACCGGCGATTATCACCTGATCGGCTATAAAAACGATGCGGCAGACACATCCGCACTTGATGATGCGGATGTCATTGTTTCAGCGGGAAACGGAATCAGGGAAAAAGAAAATCTGGATTTAATTTTTCAAATGGCAGGACTTTTCCCCAAGTCTGCCATCACCGGATCACGACCGATTTGTGATAAGAAATGGCTGAAATACAGTCAACAGGTTGGTATCACCGGCGCAACCGTCAAGCCAAAACTGTATCTTGCCTGCGGCATATCCGGTTCCAGCCAGCATATCAGCGGAATGCGGGATTCAAAATTTATCGTTTCTATCAACACAGATCCGCATGCAGCCATATTCAATATTTCAGATATCTGCATCATAGAAGACATCGCCACGTTTATCCCTCAATTCATCACCATGTATCAGGATTCTCAATCAACATAAAAAAGATTATTTAACTATTTCCAGAACAAATCATCCGCCCGATATTGCATCTAATTATTATATATGTTACGTTTATCTAAATTTTAAAATTGTTATTCAACGCGCAAAACAGGAGACAAACATGATGGTTGACAAACCGTCATATGATGAACTGATTCACCGTATCCAGGCCCTTGAAACGGAAAATTCAACCCTTTGCCAGGATCTATCACTTGTCAAACGCAGTGAAAATAAATTTCGCATGATGATCGAGAATATTCCGGACATCATATGGACGCTATCTCCAGATACATTGCAGACCAATTATCTCAGCCCCTCCGCAGAAACCATGCTGGGGTACTCCATTGAAGAACTCCAAAAAAAATCCGTCAAAGAGTTGGTCACACCCGCGTCTTTTAAATTTGGCTCCCAATATCTTGCCGGCCTACTTGAAAAACAGAAAACAAATCCTTCAAATGCGCAACAGACGCATTCATTTGAAATTGAATATGTCTGCAAGGACGGATCACCCCTCTGGGCGGAACTCACCGCTAAACCTGTTTTTAATGAAAAAGGCACTGTCATCGATATTATCGGTGTTTCACGCGATATATCGAAACGACTGATTGCTGAAATCGCACTCAAAAAGAGTGCGGAAAAATACCGAACCCTTTTTGAAAATTCAAGAGATGCGATTTATATTACG
>JAGGYV010000189.1 GCA_021162325.1 Desulfobacteraceae bacterium
GGCCTTGAAAATTAAATTAAAAAAGACTTTGCGCCTTGGCGTCTTGAGCGCAGCGGGCGTGAGAATAATTTTCCAGGGTAGCGTTCTGGAATGAGGGGAAGTGACTTCCTCAAATAGTCAATTTTCACTATTCAATTTTCAATCTAAAAGACGCCTTCCTCAAATATTCAATTTTCACTATTCAATTCTCAATCTAAAGGCACACCATCACCCGATCCATTTCAAAAAACAAATCCTGTTCCCTGACAATACCGACCAGATCGCCGGAGGACAGGACAACAACCCTTCTGGCGTTATTTTTTATCATGAGATACGCCGCCTCCATGAGCGACGCATTGCCGTCTATGATAAACGGTGCCGGGGACATGATATCCCTAATTTTCAACGTTGCCTTTTGCTCTATTTCCTTGGCAAACATCCCTTCCCAGAACATCGGAGAATACTGGATGGCATCCGCCATGGATGGTTTTGGCGCAAACAAATAACCCGGCAGTATCATTTTGAGCAAATCGGCAATCGCCAGTATCCCCTGCACTTTTTTATCTCTATCCACCACCAGAACGGAACGGTGGCCCGTCTCCATGATGCTGGCAGATGACACTTTTGACTTAAAGGATTTTCTTAATTCAAGAATGGCGTCGCCGACACTGGTCTCACCGCTTAATGTTGTATAGTCGTGAATGGGGATCATCACGCTTAGAACATTTCGCTCTTTGTATTTTTCATTGCCCGATGTTTTCCCGTGATGGCAGGCCTCTTTTATTTTTCCTGCCAGCACATCAATATCACAGGGTTTTGTTAAATAATCAAAAGCGCCTTGTTCATGTGCCTGCCGTGCGGACGGCAGCGCACCATGACCGGTGAGCATGATGACCGGAAGGTCGGGTTTTTGCTTTTTAATTTCCTTTAAGGTCTCATGGCCATCCATGCCCGGCAGTTTAATATCCAATATAATAACATCCGGATTTTCAGCCAATTTTTCCAGGGCTGCTTCGCCGCTTTCCGCCATAATGGTATCAAAGCCTCTTCGGGTCAGGATTTTGCTTGTGGTCGCCCTAAACCGTTCTTCATCATCAACCATTAATACTTTTATCTTTTTATCCATTATTTGACTCCTTTTAATAATTTGATGTCAAATTTATTTAAAATCTCATTTTTATGAAATAAGGGGCAAAAGTGATTTGAAAAACAATATCATTATTCCGATACTCCCGCCGATCACAACAATTGTCTGATTCCATCGAAAATCGCATGATTTTGTCAATCCCAGACCGATCAACACCCATTTCCAGGGTTCCGTCAGCCAGACAAACAACGGGATCCACGATGCCAGCAACGTCACCCCTGCGGAAAATGCGTAAACAGCAAACAACCGGGGAAATGTGACTTTTTTCCCAAAAAACATGGACATCAGCATATATCCCAAACCGGCAGCAATAAACGTCATGCCGATTGCGTTGATAAATAAAATACCGCCGGATAATAACGGTTGTACAAATTGCCGGGTCAACAGACTGGCCCCGGCAAAAAATACGGAAGACACCACCAGAAATCCAAGGGACTGTTTAAAATCAATATCCTGCAATTCCCTGAAAAAAATAACCGGTGTGCCCAACACCTTTGCAAGTGCCTGGAAATAAAACACGACAAAAAATTGACCGCTCACCTGTTTCATCATCGCTTCCTACAGTATGCCTGTTTTATATAAAACACCGGCAACCAGCATAATAATCGTCATTACAAAGAAAAACGTCCGCTCTGCCTGTTTGGTAAAATAAAATCGTCCGTCCCGGTAGCAGATGCTTTTCTTTTGGTTTTCGCCCTGTTTTTGAAATTGATCATTCATGCGAATTTATCCCTTTTATGTATTCCCATTATGAATCATTGGTTATTTGTTGGGTTTCGCCCTTTGCAATCTAAGTTTAGCTAAACGCTTAATTCTCGTAGGTTGGGTAGAGCGTAGCGAAACCCAACATGTCAAAGCGGGCTCTACCCAACCTACGAAAAACCGAGGTTTCCGTTCGACCATTTTTTAAAACCCCGCCAATCCGCCAAACCCCCTGAACGACCAGTAACCAGCGGTCAGAAGTACCAGCAAAATATTGCTAATAAACCAGATGGGAAGCCCGACCCGCACATAATCTTTGGGTTCCAAATACCCGCTGGCATAAACAATCGCATTGGGTGGCGTACCAATAATCAGGCAATACGCCATTGAAGACGAAATAGCGGTTGACATGGCAATAAACGGCAGAAAAGTCGAGCCCGGATGGACAATACCGCCCATATTTAAGGCAATGGGCCCTACTGCGGCGGCCGCCGGACCATCGGCCATCAAGTTGGTCATAACGGATGTAAGACCATTTGATACCGCCATTAAGGGAAGCCCTGAATCAAGCCCCAACGGTGAAATAAAATCAACCACCGATCTGGCAATCCAGTATGCGGCCCCGCTTTTATCAAGAATTCTGCCGAATATAATGGCACCGGCATACAGCCAGACCACTCCCCAGTCGACTTTTTCCTGATAGTCTCTCCAGTTCACCACACCGGCAAACAGATAGGCCACCGCGCCGGCCACCGCCACGACACCGATACCTAGTCGAATGGGTACAATACCCATCTGGTAAAATGTTTTTTCCGTAAACCA
>JAGGYV010000184.1 GCA_021162325.1 Desulfobacteraceae bacterium
AGGTTTAATTTTTTTCTGGCGTGCCACAGATTATAATTGTCTTGCATGGTTAACCAACTCTCTGGGCTGCGGCCCAATGATTTTGATAGCCGTAAGGCCATTTCAGGGGACACATTACTTTCGCCATTCAGCAAGCGGTTAAATGTTGATGGAGAAACGCCTAAGCTGCTGGCGACTTTTCTTGCGCTTAAGTTAAAAGGAAGTATATATACCTCCCGAATAAATTTTCCCGGATGTGTTGGGTTATGCATGCTCATTAGTGATAATCCTCATAGTTAAGAATATATGCATTGCTATCTTTAAATTGAAACGTGACCCGCCAGTTTCCGCTCACCTCTATTGACCAGATATTTTTTCTGTTACCTTTTAACGGGTGCAATTTAAAACCTGGAATATCCATATCATTAATACAGGTTGCGGTATCTAAAGCAGTTAACTGTAACCGGAGCTTTTTTTTGTGTGACGGCTGTATTCCAGTCATACTCCCAGTTTCATAGTACCGTTTCAATCCTTTATGTTTAAATGATTTTATCACATGCAAAATATAGCATGTTGCGCACTATGCAACAAGTTTTTTTATACATGGAGTTCAAAATTGTTACTTTAAAGAAATGATCAGGCGTTTTAATTGCGATTTGAAGATTTTCCGAAAAAATTAGCTCCCGCACCAGATCTTGTATATGACCCAAAGACAGAAATACGTTCCTTGTTATCGATAAGGTGCACTGGTGAAAAATTTTGCAATACTGTCGATTTTACCACCATGCTGCAATTCTAATCAGTTATAAAACAGGTAGAATTCTGCACTTTGTCCTTTCAAAAATCCCCTGATTGCAATCTTAAAGCCTGTATTCTTATTAACCGGTTGAATTATAAAATTTAAAATTGTTTTTTCTATTTGTATTATGATATCCTTAATAAATTTTAGATCAATGTTATCGTAATTGTTCTCGACTTTTTTACTTACGGGAGATCTGGATATGCCTCTTGAGAATAACGTCAATCACAAAAATATGATTGTTATGTGGAATTTTCTCAAGGCATTTGCCAAAGAAAATGACCTTTCTGGCAACGATATTAATATTTTTAAAAAGCTTAACCTGCCTTATCCGGAAAAATATAAAAGTGCCCTTAAATATTACACCGATCCGAAACAATGGAGTCCCCTTGAAACTTACGTCCAATGCTACCTAAAGACTAAAGAAATAACAGGAGATCCAAACACTTTTCGTAACTGTGGTCGAAGCGCAATAAAATATAAATCAATAGATAACTGGAAAGATATTGCAAAAACCGTTAGTGGACCCAAAGCTGCAATAAACCATATGCCAAATATTTTTCCTGATTGGAATGATACAAAGACTATAGAAATGGTTGAAGCGCCCCAATATAAACTTTCTGACAAAAAATTAAAGGCCATTTTAAAATACACATTTCACCCCCATATCGATCCTTGTGATGATTTTTGTAGCGACCTGCATATTAGAGGTATATTTGAGGCACTTCCCACCAATTGGCCTGAGCATTTATGGAAGCCTTGGAAGATGTTACCCTTGGCAGAAGTTAAACAACCCCTTGTCCAGTATGATCCAATTAAACTTTTCAACAGTCGTTTTTTTAGTCACCTTAATTTGCGGCCTGAATTCAAAGAAAATGATCTTTATATCCAGCACCCCTTAGAAAACCAGAAAAAGAAAATCGGTCGAAAAGTAATTCTTTTACCCACACAAATTGATGGCAAACCAATTTTTCTGGGTGACTATGATGAAATAGGATCATCTTCCGGCAATAACCCTATCGGGACATTGATTACAGAGACCATAACTATTAATGGCGAGCCGGTCTGTGAAAAAGGGGTAATTATGGGAGCCCCATATTTTTTAATCTTTTTCAGTTGCAAAGAGATTGGAGCAACAGAAAAATTTTTATCCATTAAAAACAAATTTTCCGGAAGCCAGATACTCTTACAGGAACTGTTTCAAACAAATAAATTATTAAGAGGTGAAATCGGAGAAAAAAATAGAGCTTTTAAAGAGTTGGAAAGTTTTGCTGTAAAACTGGAGGAAAAAGTCGAAGAAAGAACTAAAGAACTCCGTGAAGCGCAGCAGAAACTCGTTGAAGCAGAAAAACGGGCTTTGGAATCTCGGATTACAGGCGGATTCGCTCATGAAATGAGAAACGCTTTAGCAGGTGCACAGTTGGAGTTTACAACCTGTCACAATTATAAAGAATCAGGAAAAACGGTTGTTGAAGTTTTAAAAGAAGCGGCTACCAGCCTTTTGAAAAACATCAATGATGTTCATGAGCGATTCAAAGTTCCCCGGGAAGAAATCGCAAAACACTTTATACCTGAAATAAAACTGATAGCAGAAATATCAGAACATCTATCTATTACGATTTCAGGCGTATCAAGGGACTTAGACCGAGGCCTGGCAATAACCAAACAGATACGCGACTTTGCAAAACTGGCCGAGATGAGGCCCGGAACTGACGAAGTTGATCTGATGGCTTTGTTAAACCATTATAAAGACCAGTACCGCAAGGATTTTGAAGCCGCAAACATCAATTATACAGTTACCGGCCCTGAACATCTTGTTATAAAAGCGGAAGAAACCCATCTAAACTCAATATTTTCCAACCTGATCCTTAATGCGAAAGACGCCATCATTGAGAAAGGACAAGGCAAAGGCAAGATCGATATAAATGTTAAGAGTCATATTGACGGAATAATTATAAAGGTCAGTGACAACGGCCCGGGAATACCTCAAAAAAACGTCAAGGAAATTTTTGAACCGTTTTTTTCCACCAAACCCACAACCGGAACAGGCTTAGGGCTGGGAATAGTGAAAAAACTGGTCACTCTTTATGATGGAGAAATCCGGATTGAATCAAATGTAGGTTCAGGGACAACCTTCACAATAACATTACCGGAAAGTAGGGATCAGGGGGCAGGGATCAGCTCTCGTAGGGCGGATTAGCGAAGCGTAATCCGCCGTATGTGAATGGGAGATCGGGAGGATGATCAATGGATTGCGAAAGTCTATCGAAAAAAATAAAAACAGGGATCAGGGATCAGGGATCAGGGGTCAGCCTTTTATTCCCCGACCCCCGACCCCCGAAACCTATTTTCGGAGAACAATAATGAATGAATTAATGCAATTGATTAACAAATTTGATGACTCTCCAGAACTTGGCCAAAAGAAGCCTCTCGGAAAAGTTCTGGTGATCGATGATGATCCCAACATACGGCAAGGGCTTGAAAGAACGTTAAAACAAAGAAATTTTGATGTTGTAAGCACACCAAATGGTCTGGATAGCGTCAGTCTCCTCTGTGATGATATAGGCTGTGTATTACTCGATGTGAAAATGCCCAAAATAAGCGGGATAGAGGTATACGGCATGCTCAAGGAAAAAGATCCAGGCGTCCCGATTATTTTTTATTCCGCCTATCCAGGCGGAGAAGAAATGGCTCAAAAATGCCTTGATTTGAAGCCATACGGATTCATCGAGAAAGGCGTCTCAGAACAGATTGACAGGCTCTATGCGCTTATTGCAGGGGCTGCTGCCGAATTTAGAATACGAGCATGATAAAAAATGATAAATTATAATTTTGAATGGGATCCCCAAAAAGCAAAATTTAATTATGATAAACATGGGATTGGTTTTGAAGAAGCTGCAACTGTATTTCAAAGCCCGCATACAATATCCGTATATGATGATGAGCATAGTGAAAACGAAGAAAGGTGGATTACAATCGGTATATCAAATACAGGTCGCTTGATTGTTGTATGTCATACATTTCTGAATTATGATAACGATAATGTATCCATAAGAATTTTTTCAAGTCGAAAAGCCACAAAATTGGAAACAAATCAATATAGGGATTAATAATATGAAAGAGGAATATGATTTTTCAAAGGGTGAAAAAGGTAAATTTTTTCGGGATAATATTAAGTTAAAT
>JAGGYV010000245.1 GCA_021162325.1 Desulfobacteraceae bacterium
CTATAAAGAAACGAAGGATGCAGCGCAACAAAGAATTTGGACTTTTTACGAAGCCATCAAATTTGGCATGAGACAGTATGCCCATAGTCCACATTATGTGCATCACACCATTCAGACATTAAAACCTGATAGAACCTGTCATCATCATCATTGAAAAATGTCTGTTGTCGTCTGTTCCCCCGTTGTGCCACATGGTGTGGCATACCAGGCGCAACGACTCTTGCTATTCGCGCCATGTGTCTTTTAAACTCAGCTTAATGTCCATTGCCAATCAAAAAATAGGTATAGTGTCCCCCGATATCCCTATCACACCTGCTACAGAATACGCTTGCCGGTCGTGATAATCTCTTTTATAAAAGGGTCAGGATTTTCAAAGTCCTTTCTTGAGAATGAATGGGGTTCAATGCTGAGATCCACATTGCGGGTCAGGCACATTAGCTGGACGTCTGCATCGAAACCGTTGATTTCGTCCTGATCCCAGAAAACAGCCAGATCGATATCGCTTTCCGCCTTCGCCGTTCCCCTGGCATGGGATCCAAACATATAGAGTCGCCAGACGGAAATCTTGTTGTCCCGTAAAGTTTGAATATATTTTTTTATATGATCATAAATCACGTGATCAACTGTTCTTTGAGCCATTTCCGCATTCCCTCTATCTGTTCGATACGATCCGAAGCGAATTCTCTGGTTGCTTTCTTGTAAAAACTCTGTTTGTAGTCCGGATATCTTCCCTTAAGATTATATGTTGTCACTTCCAAAAGGAAATTCTCTTGATCATCGGTAAGCCTCAGGCCTGAATCCCGTGCTATTTTGACAAGATTATGAATGCGAGGAACTTGAATGTTGATATTTTTCACATACAAGGCTTTCAATAGCTTTTCCAGCACCAGGTGGCCGACAAAGAGCGCCCAGGTGCGGTGTCCATTTTCGAACAGGCTCATCATGGCCGACGCATCCTTTTCAGATTCCTCAAACCAATATGTGACATACTTGTCCCTGCTCATATTTTTCGTCCTCGCTGTTCCATCTTATATTTTTTCAATCAAATAAACAAGGTTGTCTGAAAATGGCAGGGTGTCTTTTTATTTATAAACACAGATCGCCTTCAAAGTTTTTTCCAGCGACTAATGCCCATTACCAATCAAAAAATAGGTATAGTGTCCCCCGATATCACCCGATATCCTAAAGAAAAACCTTATACCCAACGTTCAGAGCCTTGCCCAGTCTTCTGGCAGTCTCTTTTCCGATAGATCGTTTGCCATTCTCCATTTCCGATATATGCCGCTGTGGTATGCCAGTAAGTTCCGAGAGTTGTTTTTGTGTCAGTCCTTCTTTCCCTCTTGCACCGGCCAGGCACACGCCAGGCAATTGTTCATCGGAATAAGAAAAACATTCCCTCCATGGCACTGCCTCGGATACATCCACGAAGCCTAAGGTTTTGAGCATGTCAACAGCCTCATTTCGTTTTATCGAAGGGCCAACGAAATGCAATTCTATCGGGTCTTTTTCAATAGGGTGCTTTTTCATGCGTGCCCGCATAGATCACCTCCACCAATTTTATTTCTTTGTCTTTTACTTTCCAAACCGCCACATAAGTGGATTTCCCCTTCTTAATATGGCAATGATAAAGGCCCATTCCAATCGCGCTAAAATTTGGCCAGTTACCTCGTATTGGGCCATTGTTTTCAATGTCCAAAATTAAAACCACAAGATTTTTAGTGACTGATTCAGGCAATTTTGCAATCTGTTTTTGAACTCTTTTGAGTATGCCCACCGACCATTTCATTTATCAAATATACCTTTTATTGGTATCATGTCAAGCCACCATTGCTGTGGCATGATGTTTCAAACCGGTCAGGAATTCCTTACTCTTCCGGTTAAAGAGAATATTTAATGCAATAAAAAACTTCCGGGTCGACCATGCTCAATGATTGCATTAATCTGCATTATATTCTCCTTGTAAAAAAAATTAATATTAGCCGCAGACACACGCGGAAAGACGCAGAAGGTTTGTTAAAAAAATCCTTATCAGCGTTCATCTCCCCTGCCAGCGACTTCTCTGCCTTTTTTAATTTTGTCGATGACATAAAGACGATACATAATTTCATCCATATTGGTCTGTTCCGGCATTTTTGAAATAGCGTCAATGGCTTCCTGTTTTATGGTTTCCATTTTTATTTCCTTGTCTTGTTTCTGGCCTTGGTTAAAAAAAATTGTCTCACCGCAAAGGCGCAAAGATCAAATAATTTTGAATAAATGAACCATAAATTTATTGATATCTAAATCAAACTATAACCATGATACCATGCATTGTCCCATCAGCCTTCTTTCTGCGTGTGTCTGCTGCTGATTACTCATATACCTGTAAATCGGGGAATACCATACCTGTTTTTTCTTTTTCCGCCCCGCTTTTTGTAATTTTAAAGGACGATTCAATTTGTAATTTTAAAGGACGATTCAAAAGGACTTCAAGCTTTTCAATAAAATGTGCCTGACCCAATGGACGACCAGTTCGTTCACAAATCAGCCTCCACAGTTAGCGGTCGGCTGCATTTTCCTTGTCGGGCCAATTGGTATCTACCGTAAATGATTGCCCCAATGGCCGAAAGTCCAATAGGTCCTGGCGTCTTAATTTGTTTCTGATCTGTTCAAAAAATCTTACGATTTCTTCGGCATATAAGCGTTCTCCGCAATGCGAGCAGACTTCAGCATGGACTCGTAGCGTTGCCGTATGATTCCCACCACGCAGAAGTTTTTCCACTTCCTTCTCTTTCAGTTCACCACCACAAACCGGACACTTTTCGAACGGCATCATGATTTTTTCCTCCTTACGCGTAAATTAATCCAGCGATTGGGATCCGGTCGATAGACAGTAATGAGAACAGCCCATTGATTCTCATCATTAAAAGCCCAAACACTGTGAACGGGATCTCCGCTAAACGTCTGACCATAAATCAAACAACTCGGGTATGGCCTATCATCAAGATAATCTTCAATAATTTCGCCATGAAAAACCGAGAAATATACTTCATCAAATGTCAATTGATCGGATTCACATTCTTCATCAGCATGATCGGTAATCCGTATTCTGTTGCCTTGTATAGCATCAACAATATCGTCAATTTTCATAATAGCAAATTCGTCTCTATGTTGGGCATCAATCATCCCCAAAAATTTAATTTAAAACTATCATCCAAAAAAGGCTGCCGCAACAATAACATGGAAAATCGGAAAATTCTATATTATTTTAGACTGTTAACTGTCGAGTCTGTGACTTCTCAAAAAATACGGGCAACCGCAACACAATAAGGCTTAGATTTATTGAGTGATGGTTATATGTCTGTTTGGAGTTTAGGCGTAAGCCTTTTATAAAATCCTTACGGATGAAATCCACCTGAACTTTTTGAGAAGTTATGCGGGAATGGCATAATAGACTAAATTTTAATTAAATATCCTCGCCTCCGCATGCCCGGGAAAGCGGGTATCCAGGAGATTAATTATCAACTGTCTGTTCCAATATACCATTTGATAAATTCTTCAAAGCTTTTTGACCGAACTGTTTTGCTCAAAGGGTGTTTTTTATTTTTGCATAAATAATGATACAAACTCACATGCAAATCCCACAGATTCCAAACAAAAACAAATTAAAAGAATCTGGTTATCCACTTCGGTTAAGTTATCTTTAAAATTGGATGATTGTGTGAACAAACGAAAAGCCACATCGCGTCATTCCGGCCAGGGAGCGAAGCGATCAAGAGCCGGAATCCAGAGAATAAACGCAACTTGAGCGAAGTGGATATCCAGGAAAAATTAATATTAGCCGCAGACACACGCGGAAAAACCCAGACAAAAAAATTTACCGGTTTATTCATCCAGGTCAAGGACAAAACGCTTGATCTCAGCTTTTGGGTATTTAAAATTAACCAGAAGGCCAACATGGATGCCTGTTGCTTTTAAATAATTTAGAATCTGTGCCTCATGAAATTTGCTTAAATTTTCCATAGCTTTCAATTCAATAATGCCTTACCGCCAACAAGAATATCGGTGCCCATATATCCACATTATGTGCATCACACCATTCAGACATTAAAACCTGATAGAACCTGTCATCATCATCATTGAAAAATGTCTGTTGTCGTCTGTTCCCCCGTTGTGCCACATGGTGTGGCATACCGGGCGCAACGACTCTTGCTATTCGCGCCATGTGTCTTTTAAACTCAGCTTAATGTCCATTGCCAATCAAAAAATAGGTATA
>JAGGYV010000364.1 GCA_021162325.1 Desulfobacteraceae bacterium
GCTGGAATTTTTTTCGTCTTCAAGGCGCTTTGCCGAGAGCATAGCTGGCTATTTGACCGACAAAGCAACACAGAAGACGGGAAAAATAATAAGCCAAAACGTCGAGTTATTTATTCCCGAGCCCTTACACCCGCACTCCCGGCGCCGGTGCATCTTCCGGCGGGCCGGCAAAAGCTTGAGCGATTTTGATCCATTGTTCGGCAATGTCACCCCGGATCTTAAGCCCGGTATCTTCCGGATTCCGACGCTGGGTAACCACCAGGCAAAAATCCAATGCTGATCCGGAAACCACATGATCCGAATCTTCCGATCCCCAGGCCCACAGCTCATCTGAAGGACTAGTTAGGGCAACACGGACCGATTGTTCCGGAACTGCCAGCTCCCGGTTTTTAAAACTCCACTTAAACGTGGACACCCCTAAAAAAGCAATATGCTTGAGCCGGTCCGTGCCGGGCCGATCAATTTTCAATGCATCCGCAATATCCTGACCATGGGCCCAGGTTTCCATAATCCGGGCAGTTGCAGAACTTCTTGCACTCATGGTGGGTCCATACCAGGGAACCCGGGTATCCGGTTTCAGGGCTTCAAAACCTGCCACCAGCTTCGCCCGCTCTTTGCGCCACCACGCCAGGAGATCGGAATTACTCATGGCCTTGCCAACATTATTCACTTTTTTATGCATGGCCGTGAAATCGGTGAACCCTTCAAGCATTTCTTCCATATCTTTAGCAAATGCTTTTGCATCAGTGGCTGAAAGTAAAGCGGCCTGGTCAAAGTATGCCAGGTGACTGATCTCATCCTTGATCGTCCACTGGAAAAACGGGGTCTGCATATTCCACTGGTCATCATCAAGGTCTTTTACCATATCGTCTAACGCCGCATATTCTTCGGCCAGATCTTTACAAATCGCTTTCATTTTATTTTTTCTCCATCCAACCCGGAGTTAATAAACCGTAGGTCGGGATTCTTTCCCGACAAATAAAAATGTCATGTCAATTTTCAAATTTTGGCAACCGATTTTGGCGCCGGGTAAGAAACCCGGCCTACCCCATAAAAATTATCTGTCATTGCGAAGGAGGCACGACTGAAGCAATCTCATTAAAAACAGGGGATTACTTCGTCATTCGTTCCTCACTCCTCGTAATGACAGCCTGAATTTTGATTTTTAAACCAATACATTATTATTCGGATGGCTAAGCTAAAATTTTCACCAATCCCATAAAATTTGGCAAGGCGCAGAGAGTTTTCAGGCGCGAAGGCATACGTGTTGTATGTCGAGCGGCTGAAAAATATCTGCAACGCCGTAGATGGGACTTTTGGCGACGCCATCAATAGCCTTCGAGTTTGGCGATCACATCACTCATCACCTCACTCGCGCCGCCGCCGATAGACAGCAACCGGGAATCCCGATACACCCGGGAAATACGCATTTCGTTCATCAATCCCATCCCGCCGTACATTTGCAGACACCCGTCCGCCACTTTACTCAACAGATTCCCACCGAACAGTTTTCCCATGGATATTTCTTTTGAAACATCCTGACCGGCCATCTTCATACGGACGATATGATAGGTCAGCTGCTTGAGACATTCAATTTCACTCAGCCACTCCACAAGACGATGGCGCAGAACCTGCTTTTTAATCAAAGGCTTGCCGAACACAATCCGCCCCTTGAGGTGCTCGACTGTTTCGTCAATAATCTCCTTGGCGCTGATATACGTCAAAGGAAGCACGGCAAATCGTTCATGCTGGAACTGCATCATCTGATGAATAAACCCCTGGCCTTCGATCCCGATCAGATTTTCAGCCGGAATCCGCATGTCATCAAAATACAGTTCCGCTGTATCGCTGCTTCGCATGCCCATTTTATCCAGTTTTTTACTGACCTGAAATCCGGGCAGGTTCGTGGGAATCACAAACAAGCTGAACGAATGATATCCCGGGTCATCGCTGGTGCGGGCCAGCAGGGTGAGAAAATCCGCCTGGATGCCGTTGGTAATAAAGGTTTTGGAACCGTTTAAGATATAAGAATCACCATCTTTTTGTGCAAATGTTTTTAAGGCTGCCACATCGGACCCGGCATCCGGCTCGGTAACGGCGATGGCGGAAACCATATCCCCCTTGATGGCCGGGATTAAATAAGTTTCCTTTAAGTATTCGCTCCCAAACTCTTCAATGGCGGGTGTTGCCATGCTCATCTGGACCGCAATCGCCATGGGAACGCCGCCGCAATGAATACGGGCCATCTCTTCCATGACAACGGTTTCATACCAATAGTCGAGACCCTCTCCGCCGTATTTTTCATCATAGCGGATGCCGAGAAACCCCAGATCTCCCATTTTTTTAAACAAGTCGTGCAGCGGGGCAATCCCTTTTTCTTCCCACTCATCCACATACGGATTGATTTCCTTGTTGACAAAATCCCGGACTGCCTTGCGTACCAGTTCATGGTCTTTGTTAAAATAGATTTCGCTTCCCATTTTTTACCTCTCCTTATGAAAAATTTGTAAGCATTCACAGGGCACCGCATCTGCTTTGTTGCCGAGCACTTGAAGTACAGAAGTACGTCTATGCACTCGGCGCCTCACATCTGCAGCACCCTGTGAATGCCTACAGTTCATTGGTTGAAAATGCATCATCAGTTTTATCCCCGTGAACGGGTACAAAATTCTACATCAGTTTAGAAATAATTTCCTTCATGATCTCTGTGGTCCCCCCGCCAATGGAAAGAATCCGATTGTCCCGATACAGCCGTTCCACCAGATACTCACGCATATAACCGTATCCGCCAAAAAGCTGCACCGCATCATAGGTGACCCGGTCGCTGACATTACAGGCAAAATTCTTGGCCATGGAAATTTCCTTGATCTGGTCGATACCTGCATTCATCTTTGAAGCAATGCGATAGGTATATTCCCTGCTGACATCAACCAGAGTTGCCATATCTACCAGTTTGTGGCGGGTCACCTGAAATCCATTCAGGGGTTTGCCGAATCCCTCGCGTTCTTTGGGGTTTTCCTGGGCTCCTTCAA
>JAGGYV010000263.1 GCA_021162325.1 Desulfobacteraceae bacterium
GACTAAAGTGATCTAAAGTGCCTAAAGTTGAGGACTGCGCTAAACGCGCGATCATTTTTAACATAAAAATTGAAAATGCCGAAGGCATTAACCATAACTTTAGCTCACTTCAAACTTTAGTTCACTTTTAACTTTTCCGGTTTATCCGGGTTAGGATTTATAATCTTGTAAAATTTTCCAGATGGCGACGCCATCAAGTTTCGAGAAGTCTGGCAAGACGCTCTTTAAGTTCAAGACTCAGGGCGTCATCGTTGATTGTCTTTAACGCTTTGGGTATTTCTGTAAAAATGCCGCACTCTTTGATCAGAAAATAGAAAAAAGAAACGGAGATATCCGATCGCGAACAGCCGACAAAGGTCAGAAAGTTCGCCAGCTTTTCAAGGCCTTGATCCGGGAGCGGACCGTTTGCAGCCTCCTTTGCTTCTCTTATTACGGAAAGTGCGCCGGCAAGCGCCCATAAAAGATCCTCTGACGGAACCTTATTGTTCCTCAGACGTGCCAGTCCCTGGCAACTGCCTGAAACAATATCATCAGATGTCAGGGCTCTGGGTGTTGTATGCTGAAGTATAAAATCCCTTGCCGCAATCTTTCCGGTAAGAGATGTGATCACCTTTTCAAGTGAATTGCCGTCATGTCCCTTTAAATACAATGCCAGTGCATTCCCGTCTCTTAAGCCATAGGCATGCTTGATGGCATTTGAAACCTGATGCCAGCCTCGGGGGTTTGGATAAACATTTTTCTCATCCCAGAGTTTTTCAGGAAAAAGGGATATATAGCTGATGACCGCCGGATGGATATCTTCAGCAACCGCCCACCCGAGCCATTCCCCAACATCCGGCTTTAAATGAAATATCGCCAGCCGGGCATCTAAGGCAGAATCATCAAATTCGGTAATGGTTGTATGATCCGCCTCGCCCAGGTTTCCGGAAAGAACAATACCGGTGTTCTCAGGTAGTTTATGTTCACCGCAGACTTTATCTGTAATGATCTGAAACAGGGTCTGGATCACTGTCGGATGGGCTCTGTTTGACTCATCCAGAAACCAGAGGATGCCGTTATGTCCTTCCGGAATGGTTTCAGGTGGAATGAACTTGGGACGATAATACAGCATTTGTCTGTCTGAGTGGTCCGGCACCGGGTAGCCGCCGAGATCGATATTTTCCTTAAACGCTAAGCGTGTATCAATAAACTGAAAATTTTTGGCTGCCGCCACCTGTCTGACAATGGCTGATTTACCGGTTCCCGGGTGCCCGACAATTTTAATGGCATAGTTGACCTTGGACCCTGCATCCAGATATTTATCAAGAATGTCTTCCAGCTGGCTGATGCTGACCTCAACCGGTTCTTTTATCATAAGCGTAAAACCCTAATGGCATCGTGAAAACGAATTGATGGCACTTTTACGTTACTGTATCAACAAATAACGCTTGCGAAGTAGGCCGGGTTTCTTACCCGGCACCAAATTTTACTGATTGGCGGATGCCATTTGTCGGGAATGGAATCCCGACCTACAATTTGTTCCACCGTCAATAATGATGGCTTCGTAAAAAGTCCAAATTCTTTGTTGCGCTGCATTCTTCGTTTCTTCAAAGTACGCTAAGTACGAATCATCACTCAGGATTTGCGCGCCTCGAATTTGGAACTTTTTTCTTTGCCATCGGAATCCGACTTTTTACGAGTTTGTCAACCTTTAACCAGTCATCTTATTAAACCGGCGATTATACATGCAAAACATTGTGAACCCGCCGTCATTCCCGCGAAGACGGGAATCCAGTTTTTTCAGTATGTTAATTAAATTTTAGTTTTCTGCTGTACTTTGAATGAAGTGGATATTTTGTTGCCAAATTAATAGTTAAATTTTTTCAATCATCACCCGACTAAATGTCTGGCCTGGAAAATCCGGATATTTCCCCTGAGTGAGACCCACGAGATGCATCGCGTCATTATGATTGACACCCATGGGAATAACCACCTGTCCGGCCAACAAATATTTGTTCTGCTTAAATTCCCGTTCTATTTCGCCAAATTCGGACTTCACACGGACACGCCCGGCACCGTTTAACTCAAGGGCGTGATAATCCGCAGGAGAAATTTCAATCTCCCCTTTTTGATCATACGCCCTGATTCGCTCAGAACGGCTGGTTCGTGTACCGCTACCCAGATGGAACCGAACCAAAGTAATTTTTGCCAGCAACGGATAAGCAGCATTCGGATTTCCCGTGGCTGCCGGTTTTACACCCACGGCCAGTTTTCCTTCAGCGGCCGGAAGTGCCGGCAAAAATGAGAATTTTACATGATTGGTTGTAAACGGGTTGCCGGTTTCATTGCTTTCAATCCAGGCCTGATGATGATTCCCAAGCCCCTGATACATGGGCACCTTCCGCCGGATTTCCTGTCTGATCTTTTCTATTTTTGGGTATTGCTCGGGATGGCCCATTATTTTTGCCACTTGCGCCAGAATATCCCAGTCCGCCCTGGCCTCACCAGGCGGCGGTGCAACCGGTTCAAATGTCTGGATGCGCCCTTCCATATTGGTAAAAGACCCGTGCTTTTCATACCCTGCCGCACCGGGCAGAACAACATCGGCTAATCGGGTGGTTCGGTTGCCGACAATATCCTGAACCACCAGAAATCCAAGGTTCTGTAAGGCGGCTGCCACCCGGTCCGGCTGGGGAAACGATCTTAACAGGTTCTCCCCCATAATATACGCCGCCTTGATTTTACCGGTTTCAGCAGCTTCGATAAAAGCGCCCAGATCCAGGCCCTTATCTTTTTCCGACAGGATGCTCTCCCGCCCCGGCAATCGGTCCGGAACCATCCCCATGTCCATGGCCCCGACCAAATTGTTTTCAATGGCCGGAACATAGATACCGCCTCCCTTTGCCCCTATGCTGCCGGTCAAAAAAGCCAAATTGATGACGGCATCTATAAGCTGATTGCCGTCCGGATAACTCAACGTATCAGCGCCGACAACAAAAGCGATCTTACGTTCTTTGATTAATTCAAC
>JAGGYV010000011.1 GCA_021162325.1 Desulfobacteraceae bacterium
ATTGATTTTCAGCTGCTCATCTGGATTGATGTCCACAAGACCGCCCGTCGGGGTATCCGCAGCAAACTGTATTTTGCCATGTTTGAGACCTTTGCCAGAGAAGGGATTGAAATCCCCTTTCCCCAGCAGGATGTGCATTTTCGGTCCGGCATTGAGTGGGAGCGGTTTGGGAAGCCGGCGCCGGAAAAAAATTAAGTGATGTCGTAGGGGCGGGCTTTTACTTCCCGATAGAGTAAAGCATTTTTTTGAACGCCCAATATCGAACGCTGACAAAAAGTTGTTTTTAAAATCCAGTAACCCTATAATTTATGTCAAATAATATTATTAAGGAGACAAACATGCAGACCGGCAGTATAAAACAGGAAGCCTCTCGGCTATTGGATAATTTACCGGAAAAGGCGACATGGGATGATTTAATGTATCAGATTTATGTCCGGCAGACCATTGAAGCCGGGATAAAAGATAGTGATGAAGGACGTACGGTAGAAGTTCAGGAAGTACGCAAACGTTTTGGTCTGATAAAATGAAAGTTTACTGGACTGAGACCGCCATTGGGCATCTTGCAAATATTTATGAATATATCGGTCTTAATTCTCAAACTTACGCCAGGCGGATGGTGGACAGAATAACCCGAAGATCCGAACAAATCGCTGACCATCCCTTATCCGGTCGCAAAGTTCCGGAATATGACGCAGAGGATATTCGGGAACTGATCGAAAAACCATATCGGCTCATTTATCGAATTAAGCCTGACCAAATCGATATATTAGCTGTCATTCACGGTGCAATGTTATTACCGGAAGATTTTTAACTTTTATCATTATTCAAAGTTTTAAATCTCTGAACAAAAGATCTACTTTTATGAAATCATTTTACAATTAATCTCAATAAGGTTTCTATTGAAAATAAAGAAGACGGTGCAAAAATAGCAAATGTAGTTATGACCGCCTATAAAGGCCCGATCTCTTAGGCCTGTAAAAAAATCGAACCCAACGGTTCCGAGTTAATTGCCCCCCGATTCAAGGACAATACAAAGGATTGGACCTTATTTGCCATGAAAATTTTGATTGCCTGTTATTCCCGGACCGGATTTACTGAAATACTGGCTGATCGCATTGCAGAAGCGCTCATAGCGCGCGGTCATATGGTAAAAAGAGACCGCATTGATGTCGTGAACAGAAAAAGCTGCTGGCATCTGCTGTTCAGGCAGATATACCAGTATCCATTGGTTGGCCTTGCATTAATCAATTCCTCTTTTCGCCACTGGTGGCTGAAAAACTATCATCAGCCGGAAGAAGAAATTTGTCCGCATGATTATCCGGATGTGTCAGGATTTGATCATGTCTGTATCGGCGGCCCGAAGTGGGCCTATACCTCATATCCGATTGCGCGATACTTTAAACAAATTAACGGATTGGGGAATAAACCGGTGAGCGCCTTTGCCACTTTTGGCGGACCGCCGTTAAACGTGTTTGAACTTGAATTGATTTTTACGCCCGTAACTCTGCAAATTCAAAAATCCGGCGGAAAACCTGTTTCTACTTTAGGGGTGTCCAGTAATTATCATGAGCTTCCTTTAATCTGGATTTTCCGGCTGGTTTCTTGGATTCTTTTCAGGCGTCCTCTTAACTCTTTTACAGTTGACAGCGATTATGGAAAACAGAATCTCAAGGCATTTTGTGATAAAATTGATGGCTCCGTAAAAAGCGTTTCATGATTGACTGGAAAAAAAGTTTAAAATTATTTTGCCTGAAGTCTTGCCAAATGATTTGGGCATGCTTATTTTATTGATATGTTAAAGGCAAACCATTCCGAAAGGATGGGACGCAAAGCCACTGGCCTAAATCTTTATTATTGTTTAATTTCTTGACCGGATGATTTTTTTAAAGAAGAGAAGGGAAAAGGATTTATACCTTAAGGTCGAACGGGCCATCAATAGATCCAAAGGTATATATTCATGCCCGTTTTAATCTCTTATGGAATATGCATCTAAAAATAAGAAATATATAATAAAGACATGGTAGCAGGGCTGCCTTTCTTGAATTGACTGCCGGAGTTTTCTTTATATAAGGAAGCTCCGGTTTTTTGTTTTAATTTTGTATGAGTTTGACAAATAAACGATTTTATTTAAAAATAAAAAGAGATTATTAATGGACTGATTGTCGGGCATGGGTTTAGGCATACGAATATCCGCAATAGTGTCTGTCCTGCGAAGGCTTTTACGATATTTGCTTAGTGATAGAGAATCCTATGAAAATCCGATCAAAATTGATTTTAGCTTTTCTGGCGATCTCATTGTCCTCCATGATTCTGATCAGTTTTCTGTTTTATTCCAACGAAAAAAAGAACCTGACCCGGCAGATTTTCAATCACCTGGAGTCCGTCGCCTCAATTCAACACAATCGGATAAAAGCCATTAATGACCAGAATATAGTTCGCCTGAAGCTGGTGGCGAGCAGGACGCAGTTGCGCATTAGCCTCAGGGATTTCAATATTGAAAGGGACCCCTACTATCAGGGAATGATGGTCCAAAATCTGGAAGATGCCAAAATGGTATTAAAGGATTTTAGAAATATCTGCATTATTTCTCTGGATGGGATTATTATCGCATCAACGGATTCTGATAAAATTGGAAAAAATATCGTTGAGCGGGATTTTTTTGTTCGGGGGTTGACGGAGTATAGCGTTGACCAGTTTTTTTTGGATAAGAATCAAAACCTGCTGACCCGGCTTTCCGGGCCGTTATTTCTTAACAGTCAGCTCCTGGGCGTTTTGATCATTGTGTCGGAGGTTGAAAATATTATTTCATCGGTCAGCGATTATACCGGACTTGAGAAAACCGGGGAAACAATCCTGGCCCGGAGAATGGAAAATGGCGATGCCCTGTTTATTATGCCGACACGGTTTGAACCGGATGCGGCGTTGAAGCTGCGAATTGCCAAAGAACGACAGGATATTCCGATTATCCAATCTTTTTATGGGAAACCGCATCTTCTATCTGATGCGGTGGATTACCGGGAAGTCCCGGTCCTGGCAGTCACCCGCTATATCGAAGATATCGGGTGGGGGCTTGTTGTTAAAACTGACCTGGCCGAAGCTCTGGCACCGGTCATAGGCATGCGTAATTTAATCGCTTATTTAATTGTTGCTGCAACGTTTTTTATCCTTTTTATTTCAATTTATTTTTCAAAACATATTACCCGACCGATCATTCAGCTGACGGAAACGGCCAAGAAGATTACCAAAGGGGATTATACTGTTCTGGCAGACGAATCCATGAAGGATGAAACCGGTATTCTGGCCCATGCGTTTAATTCCATGACGGCCAATTTGATTAAATCCCATACGACCCTTGAGAAAAAAATTGAAGAACTTTCCGAAAGTGAAGAACAGGTACGAAATCTTTTGAATTCAACGGCAGAAGCCATATTCGGTTTGGATATGAACGCAAACTGCACTTTCTGCAATCCTTCCTGCCTGTCTTTGCTGAAATATAAAAAGGATGATGAACTGCTTGGGAAAAATATTCATCAGCTCATGCATCACACCCGAGAGGACGGTACCCTGTATCCACCGGAAAAATGCCGGATTTTAAAGCTCCTGCAAAGTAAAATTCCGGTCCATGACGATTCAGAAGTTTTGTGGTGCTCCGACGGCAGCAGTTTTTGGGCGGAATACTGGGCATATCCGGTGATTAGAGATCATGAGATTATCGGCGCGGTGGTTACTTTTATTGACATCAGTGAACGCAAAGCCGCGTTGGCAGAAAAGGAAAAACTGAATGCCCAGCTTCAACAGAGCCAGAAAATGGAAGCTATTGGCACCTTGTCTGGTGGTATCTCGCATGATTTCAATAATATATTAACAGCTATGATCGGATATGCAGAGCTGGTACAAATAAAATCATCCGGGCAGGATGATATTTTAAGATATGCGGAAGAAGTCATCAGCGCCGGGCAACGGGCAAAGGAGTTGGTGAGACAGATTCTGACTTTCAGCCGGCAGTCGGAGCATGAACGCCGGCCGTTAGAAATTTATCTAATTGTTAAAGAAGTCCTCAAGCTGATCCGCGCTTCGATTCCATCAACCATTGAGATTCGTGAAAATATTGATACAAAAAGTGGGGTCGTGCTGGCCGATCCCACGCAGATTCATCAGGTTTTAATGAATTTGTGTACCAACGCATATCATGCCATGCAGGAAACAGGCGGCATTTTAACGATAGCATTGGGCCGAATTGACATTCAGCCGGGTGATATGAAAATAGCCGGATTCGGTTTACCCCCCGGGCCTTACGTAAAATTACAGGTGACCGATACCGGCTGCGGGATGGATCGGGCGGTCAGGGAGCGGATATTCGAGCCTTATTTTACAACAAAGGATAAGGGCGAAGGAACCGGCATGGGATTGGCATTGACTCATGGGATTGTTAAAAATCATGACGGCCATATTATTGTTTCCAGTGAACCGGGAAAAGGGTCGATGTTTCAGGTTTATCTGCCCCGGATGGTGTCTGAAACAACTCGTCCGTCCCGGGAAGATGAAGAAATGTTGCCAAAAGGCAGTGAACGGATACTGCTCGTTGATGATGAAGTGACGATCATGGAGATGGAACAACAAATGCTGGAAATGCTTGATTATCAGGTCACCGCAACGAGCAATTGTGTTGAAGCGTTTCAGTTGTTTGCGAACCGCCCGGATGATTTTGATCTTATCATTACGGATATGACCATGCCGGAAATGACCGGCGCTGAGTTGGCGCGGAAAGTATTAATCATACGGCCGGAAATACCGATTATACTCTGCACCGGTTTCAGCGAGTTGATCAACGAGAAAAAGGCCAAGGCGATCGGTATCCGGAAATATATCATGAAGCCCATCGTGACAAGAGAACTCGTAACCGTTGTCCGGAAATTGCTGGACGAAAAGAAGGTTCACCGCAAGGAATCATAAATCGGATCCGATTCCCGAAATCCTGACTTTATTTTAAAAATACCGATTGCAGAAAAATTTGCAAAAAAGAAAACGGCGCCATCAGGGAGTTTGTTGATATTCGGTATTCGGAGGCGATCTGGGAAAGTTTCAAGAGAATTAGAATCGTTGTTAGAATTGTTTGACATAAGACTTTCTATTTTTTATTATATTTACCAAAATATTCCTATTTAAAATTAGTACCACTCATTCAACATAAATACACTCATAATGCAGTTTTCAAAAGCGGTGTTTTAATATCCCCAATCTATATGAGGATTTCGTTGTATGAAACGACCGGCAAAATCATTTCTTCTGGTAATTCTCGGAATTTTTTTGGGATTTCCTGTTTTTAGTATGACGTATTATACCATGATCCGGACATCGACGCCGGAGTTCTGCGCTTCCTGCCATGAAATTCAGTTTGCCTACAACACGTGGAAAACATCTACCCATGTGAACAATGCCCAGGGGTTTGTGGCGGACTGCATGGACTGCCATCTGCCGGCCCCCCACGATACGGTCAATTTTTTTTATATGAAAACCCTTCACGGTGTTAAAGATATTGTCGCGCATTTTATCATGGACGAATATGATCATGCAGAACAGCGTGAAGCGGCGTATTTGTCGTTTAAAAATTATCAGTGCCTGAAATGTCACCGGAATCTGCTGCATATCCCGAACAAGCGCGGTGCCATGCTGGCGCATCGAACCGTCTTGTATCCTCTGCCGGGCATGGAAAAAAAATGCGTCGATTGTCACCGGGATCTGGTCCACAATCGAACCCCAGTTTATAATTATAAGCAGTATCAAACATACTAAAAAGGGAGGCGGGCATGAAGAAATTGATGCTGGTGTTATGGCTTGCAGGGTTATTTGGCCTTGCGACGACGACTTCGGGATTTTGTGAATTGCAGGAATCCATGGCAAAAGAAAAAGAATTCCGGATTGAACGAAGTATTCCGGAAGCGGGAATCGCATGTATCCAATGCCATAAGCAGGAACACCCCGGCATATTCGCGGACTGGGCCAACAGTCGGCATGCCAACGCCAATATTACTTGTATAGATTGCCATCTGGCCGAAGAGTTTGATCCGGATGTCAGCAAATCGCATTACAAACAGTATGAAAAGTCGGATTCAAAATACGGCCGCCCTGAATATAAAGTCCCGGTGACCGGTGTGGTAACCCCTAAGGACTGTTCCCGGTGTCACCCGGATGAAGCCAAGCAGTATTCCAAAAGCAAGCATGCCAATACCATTGAACTCATCTGGAAGATTGATCCCTGGCTCAACAAGGGTATGAACAGTGATACGGAAAGAAATGCCGGCTGTTATTACTGCCATGGTACCGTACTGAAGACAAAAGACGGAGAGCTGACCTCTGATTCGTGGCCCAATGTCGGGGTCGGGCGGGTGAATTTGGACGGCAGTCTGGGAAGCTGCTCCAGTTGTCACACACGGCATCGGTTTTCACTTATGGAAGCCCGAAAACCGGAAGCCTGCGGCCAGTGCCATTTGGGGCCGGACCATCCCCAGATTGAAATATATACGGAATCCAAGCATGGCGCTATTTACTCGGCATTTGGGGATGAGTACAACTGGACTGCGGCGCCGGGAACATGGTCTCCGGGAACGGACTTCCGCGGTCCCACATGCGCTTCCTGTCATATGTCCGGCGCAGGTTCGGTAAAAACTTCCCATGATGTGACGGAACGGCTTTCCTGGGAACTCCAGGCGCCGCTGACGGTTCGCCCGGAAGACTTTAAGCCGTTTCCGGCGCAAACAAACTGGGAAGTGGAAAGAGATAAAAT
>JAGGYV010000023.1 GCA_021162325.1 Desulfobacteraceae bacterium
CTTATTATTTTTCCCGTCTTCTGTGTTGCTTTGTCGGTCAAATAGCCAGCTATGCTCTCGGCAAAGCGCCTTGAAGACGAAAAAAATTCCAGCGCCAAATTCGATGACTTATTTATTTCCGAACCCTATGCTCCTCAAGTCGCGCCTTGCAGACATAAAAAATTAGTGCGCAATCTTCGCTATTTTATCCTTGACGTGACACTATCGGATAACGCCATTTGGTGGATTACGCTCCGCTAATCCACCCTACGATTTTTACTAATTTCATCAATGATAATGCGGACGTAAAAGCTCCGGATCACCCTTTTCCTCCAGGCCACCGGTTTGAATCCACTGGGTGGTGTTTTTTTCGGCACGGTTAATTAATTCTTCTGTTCGCGAAAAGTTAAATATCGAAACATCCAGCGGACACAGACAAGGGAGTACAATAATTTCAGATGAATCGCCGTATTTTTCCATATCAGATTTTAACCGGTGAGATACCGCCAGATTGAGCGTCTGCAACGCCATTTCCACAATACCTTTTGGCGGCGTATTTAAACCGCAACTCATACCGGTGGGAAAAACAATCACCCGGTCCGCACCTTTGGCAATAGCCACGGAAATGGGGGTATTGTTTGTCACGCCGCCATCAATTAAATAATGATCCCCGATTTTTACCGGTGGGAATATACCCGGTATCGCCGAACTGGCAAGAATCGCATCAAGTACCGGTCCCTTTGAAAACGAAATTTCAATCCCGTTAAACAGGTCTGTGGCAACAATATGACAGGGAAGTTGCGTCTCCTCCAGCCTGTCAAAAGACAGGTGCTTTTTAATAAGATGCTTTAGCGGCTTCACGCTGCAAATATGATTGCGCCAGGATAAAAAACTGAGTGCTCCGGCAAGAGGAGACACCTGAAATATATTCTGGCGTTTAATGCCCTTCCATATTTTTTCAAGGCGCAGCGCCCCCTGTTTTGACGGGTCTGATGCAAAAAAAGCCGCATTAATTGCCCCCACCGACGCGCCGACCAGAAAATCCGGTGTGATGCCGGCTGATGTCACGGCTTTTAACATGCCGACCTGGACCGCGCCCAGGCTGCCCCCGCCGGCAAATACAAACGCGGTCTGTTTCTTTTTTTTCATAAAAACAGCTCCTTCTCCTTACTCCTCATAGGCGGGATTAAACATGGCCATGAATTTTAAAAATGCCACTTTTCCGCCCTCAATTTCAAATTTAGTGGCAATGGTGGTGATGGGGTTTCTTAATTTTCCCAACATTTCTTTAAATATTTTGGAGTCCACCGTAACAGTAATGTCTGGGTTTTCATAGCGTTTAGGCTGAATTTCCGTTACCCCGCGCCGAATCTGGACAAAGTAATTTTCATGGGTGTCTGGAAAAATAAACTGCACGGTCTGTTCCACATCAGCGCTTTTTTCCGGGTCCAGATTTACGGCCAGGGATTCAAAAAAACGGGCCATGGGAAATGAATGCACCATTTCCGGGGTGGGGTTTCCCTGCTGGTGAATGGTGAGCCCCTGTCCCAGTTCCGCAGCACAGGTCAGGTAATAGTGCCGGGCATTTGGATTGCTTTGTTTTTCACCCAGGGCAATCAGGGCTTTGACCCGGAGGTCAGTCACGTTTTTGTTGTTCGGCATCAGGCGTGTCAGGTAATCCGTGAGTTCCAGCGTCCATTGGTAATCACCTTCGTTAAATGCTTTTTCGGCCTGAGACTGGAGTTCGTTGCCGCCGCCGGCCAATTTGGCAATTTGACGGGCCCGTGTATCCAGGGGCAGGGGGAAGAGGTTTGACGGGTTGCCGTCGAACCATCCCAGGTTGCCGTCAAAAATGGACCGTACCGACCACGCCACCGTCCCATAAAATTCCTGTAGATAGGGCGATTTCGCCAGGTGCGGCGGCAGGTGGATGGTCTCCACCAGCTCATCCGGGGTCAGCCCCAGGTTAATTCCTCGGATGGTCTGGTCGTGCACATAGGCAATACCGTCACGATAATCCGTAAGAATCCGGTAAATTTTGTCCGCGCCGGAAACGGGGCCGGTATGACAGGGTACCAGGTATTCCGGTTTCAGCGCCCGCATTTTATCCAGGCTGTTGACCCATTGTTTGATATCACGGAACATGGTGCCCCGGATAGTATACAGGTTGGGAAAGGTTTTGTAGATATTGTCCGCCGGGATCAACACTTTTTTGTCCGGCAGCCAGACAAGGATCTGGTCATCGGTTTCACCCGGCGCATGAATCAATTGAAACCGGATACCGGCGATCTCACCACTCAATTCATCCGAAAAAGTCCGGGTGGGGCGCACCGTTCCCATAGTGCTGTCCTGGTTTAAATTCAGCCGTGCGCCGATACCCGCGTTTACCAGGCCATCATCATTTAAAAAATTGCCGAACATTCGCATACTGCGGCGGGTGATAATCGGGCGCAGGATGGTGACCACCCGATCAATGTAACTGCTGGTGGTTTCATGGGCATAAACCGGAATCGACGGATTGTCAGCAAATACGGATGCGCCGAATATATGGTCCGCATGGTTATGGGTGTAGATGACGGCCTTGACCGGTTTTTGGGTGATCTGTTCAAACGCTTGGCGGACTTCTGCGGCGACTTCCAAGCATTCCAAGGTGTCGACAATAATCACACCGTCATCACCTTCAAGCAGAATCGAGTTGGCCAGCCCAAAGCCGATGGCCACATACACGCCGTCGGTGACTTTTTCCACCCGTTTTTTAAATTCTTCACTGTGCTTTTTTAATGCATCTACGGTCTGAATATTCTCAAAGACGGCCTTTTCATGGCGCTCCTCACAGCCGATAACACAGAGTATAAGAAAAAAACCAACGATAATGCGGGGTGTCATAAATTTCATGGAATGTGTCCTTTTATTAGTAAGTTTTTTTGTTTCTGTCTTTCACCTTCCATTTTCAGCCTCAACCGGATAAACAGGAAAAGTTAAAAGTGAACTAAAGTTTGAAGTGAACTAAAGTTATGGTTAATGCCTTCGGCATTTTCAATTTTTATGTTAAAAATGATCGCGCATTTCGCGCAGTCCTCAACTTTAGGCACTTTAGA
>JAGGYV010000171.1 GCA_021162325.1 Desulfobacteraceae bacterium
CCAACCACTTATTAACAAGGCTCTTTGCCTTTATAACAGTATTGATAAATGTAAAATTATTCCATGATATAGGACTATATAAATGTAAAATATTTCCATATATCCTTATATTTAAAGCAGATCACGAAAAATCTTTCTTTTGAATTTGTTAACTCTTTTGTCTGGTTTAATTTCTCATTTAAGTATTTTCACATTCAACATTCAACATTCAACATTCGATGTTCGATGTGGTCGATGTTCGATGTTGGACGTTCATCTTTATTTTTCCCCTTCAGCCTTCAGCCTTCAGCCTTCCCTATACCGGAAACTCAATAATAAATTTTGCCCCATGGGGAACATTGTCTTCAACATGAATTTTGCCTTTATGGTCTGAAACAATGGTGCTCACAATGGCCAGTCCCAGTCCCATGCCGGATTTTTTGGTGGTAAAGTCAGGTTCGAACAAAGACGGCTTGACTGCATCAGATATTCCCGATCCCGTATCCGCCACGATCAGTTTAAGGATTTTTTCATCCATACCGTGTTCAATTGATACAGCGATTTTCCCCTGGGTGCGAATGGATGCAATGGCATTGTCGATTAAGTTGATTAAGATTTGTTTGATCTGCTGCCTGTCGAGCAGGAGGATCGGGACGTCGTCCGGTATATGGGTGGAAAACTCGATGGCCGGGTGTCCTTCATTGTACAGGGCAATCGTTTCATGAATGATCGGCGGTAATTCACACGATTCCGGATTGGCGGTGGGGAATCGTGCAAATGTCGCGAATTCATTAATCAGATTTTTGATCAATTCCGTGTGATCGATAATTGTCTGGGTGCATTCTTCAAATACCGGATCATCGATAATTTGTTTATATTTTCGTTTCAGCCGCTGAGCGGACAAGGAAATCGGGGTCAGCGGATTTTTGACTTCATGGGCAATCCTTCGGGCAACTTCCCGCCAGGCGGCCATGCGCTGTGCTTTTTCCAGCTCGGTCATGTCGTCAAAGACCATTACCAGGCCAATCTGACGTCCGGCATCATCTTTTAATGAATTAAAGTTTACTTTAAAACTTTTGGGCAAGCCTTCGATGATCATGTTTAATGATCTGGACAGGCTTTCTTCCCGTTTATTCCAGAACCGGTCATAGATTTCGTCCACCAGATTATTGTGCTGATTTTTTAAGATATGTTTATAGCTTTTTTTGGTGATGGCGGCCGCGTCAATATTGAGCATTTTTTCAGCGGAATGATTTGCTGTGGCCACAAGTCCTCTGGCATCCAGCGAAATAACGCCGGTGGACACATTGTTTAAAACGATTTCCATGTACCGTCGTTTTTCATCAATTTCAATATTCTTTTCAAAAAGTTCCCGGGCGGAAAGTTCCAGTTCTTTTCGGCTGAAACGCAGGTCCCGGGTCATTTTATTAAATGAATCGACCAGGGTTTTTATCTCATCATCCGCCACCACATTAATATTATAAGTCAGGTCGCCGCCGGCAACGCGTCTTGTGCCTTCCGCCAGTTCCATGATCGGGATAGTAATGCTTTTGGACAGATACATGCCGAACCAGATAGCGCAAAAGACAACCAGCAGGGCGACGATCGTCAGGATAATATAATAGGTAAATTGTACGGGTTGTTTCAGCATTTTCGTTTGCTGGTATTCTTCAAATCCTCGTGAGATCGATGCCAGGTTTCTGACCAGGTCCTGGGGAAGCAGAACGCTGATGACAACAAACCCTTTGATTTCATCTGCGGCCGCACCGAACGGAATGGTGGAAATATTGCGTATGACTTCCCCGCCGTCAAAATTTTCTGAAACAGACCAGGTCTCGGCTTGTCGATTGACGCCGGTTTGAAACGCATCACCTGAGAGTGGTTTGAATGTTTTATCGCCGAGTTTTGAATCCACCGAAAGGGTCAGTCGTTTGAAATCAGCATTATACACTTCCGTCACATTTAAATTAAATGCCCGTTGAACAACCTGGGTATAATTTGAAAGTTCTTTTTTGTTTTTATTCGTTAACAGGTTGCGGCTGTTGATTTGATAGGCCGCCTTGTCTAAAAAGAAAGTGTTGTTGTCTTCCACGAGTTTGTATATATTTCGGCCCACGGCCAGTGAATTTTCCAGGGATTGGTCAATGGGAATCTGAAACCAGAATTCGATGCTTGATGTGATGAAATGGAGTGAAAAAAAGAACAGGACAGTGGTCGGTAGAAGCGTCAGCGCAATGAAGGTGGCCACCAGTTTTGTCCTGAGTTTGCTTCCCTCGACTTTTTTCCGCCGTTCATAAATCAGTTTAATCAGGTTCCTGAATACCAAAAAAATCAGCAGGACCACCAGCAGCATATTGATGTTGATTAGAATAAACATCAACACCATATTTGATACCGGAATGTCGGTGTTGAACTGTAGGGCTTTGACGGTGAAAAATGACAGAAGCGTTACGATTGCAACGACGATTCCGATGATGATGAAATCGCGCTTACGGCGTCTGCGGTTGTCGGGCGATTCAGAAATTACAGGGCTTTTATATCTGTTTTCCTTCATGGCGATAGCTGTTTTTAATGTACGGGTCTTGCGGGAAAGGCGTTTAGTAAACAAATTCATGAGCGTGCCATTCGGTTTCAAAATCCCACAGGGAAGCAAAAAATAAAATATAATTTAGGAGAAACGGCAGCTTGACTTTGTCAAGTTCCGCCTTGGCAATGATCCGATAACGACTTTTTTTCTGAAGTCTTTTTAAAGGGATTATGGTCAGGTCATTGATCTCTGACATCATCTTTTTTGCTTCGTCAAATGATTCCGCGATAACCGGTTTATTGTTTTGCCAGGATTTTTTAATGATATAATGATTTTTCAGATTATGATATTTCAGCGTATGGGTCACCTTCAGTTCAATAATTTGTTCATTCGCCCAAAGGGTCCGCTCGCGGCTTAAGTTGATAAAAAAAGAGAAAGTTGCCGGAATGCCATTTGATATCGCTTCTTTCAGTTTTTCATTAAACGCACCTTCGACTTTTAGGGAAAGCAGCAGGTTGTCGGTGGTATCGGTTACTTTGATACCGCTCAGCTGCACATCGATGGCAAATGTCAATGATGGCAACAGCAGGGTGAAGCATAAAATCAAAAAGTAAATTTTAATATGCTGTTGCATATTTATCCTTGTATTGTTGTCTGTCGCAGGTATTTAAAATTAGCTCAACGGAGCAGATTCTTCAGGCGTCGTTTGATTTTGGGCTTCAAATGCTTCCATTGTCATGGTTTCCCATGCTGATTTTTGTTTAAAAAATTCTTTTAAAAATTCATGGTTAAACAGATGGCCGGATTTATGCAATACAACGTGCCCTATGATCGGCATTCCCAGGAGCGAGAAGTCGCCGATGCAGTCAAGAATTTTATGGCGCACAAATTCATCCGCAAACCGGAGTCCCTCCTCATTCATTACACCATTTTCATCAATCACCACGGCATTGTCAAGGGAACCGCCTTTTGCCAGGCCATAGAATTTTAAGTATTCCACCTCATGCAGAAAACCAAATGTCCGGGCTTGAGCTATTTCTTGTTCAAATGTCTTTTCCGTCAAATCAACTGAGAAGGTTTGGTTCCCGATGGCCGGATGGTCAAATTCAATGGTGCAGGTGATCTTAAAGTTTGTGGCCGGGTATAGCTTGACGGATTTTCCGTCTTTTTCCAGTATGATGGGTTTTTTAATGACAAAATAGATTCTTGGCGCGTCCTGGGAGACAACGCCGGCGGCTTTAATTTTTTGGGTGAACAGGGCGGCACTGCCATCCATGATCGGGGTTTCATGGCCGTCAATGTCAATCACCACATTGTCAATGGAAAGTCCCGCAAGGCAGGCCATGACATGTTCGATGGTGGATACAATACACCCGTCCTCATCTTCTCCTATGACGGTGGCCAGACTGGTGTCGACCACTCGATTAAAATGGGCTTTTATCATGGGCTGTGCCGGAAGATCGACACGTTTGAAATTAATGCCGTAGTTTGGGGGCGCGGGATGAATCGTGAGATTGACTTTTTTTCCTGAATGGACCCCCACGCCGGTAAAATGCGCCGGTTTTTTTAAGGTTCGCTGATTGTGTGCCATTACCATATTCGGTAGTCATATCCTTATCGTTTTAATTGATTTTATAACCGGCCATTGATCGGGTGAATCTGGAATTAATTTATATATATAGCCGATCAGATCAAAAAATGCAATCTGCATATAAAATTTTGGCAGGACAACCGCATTTGGGACTAAATTGTTTTTACGGAGTATATCCCCAATGCGGTTACCCTGTAAATTTTGGGTTTGAGCGTATATTTAACCGTTGTTCTCTTAAGCTGGCTTTGTTATATTTCATATTTTTAGATGAATGAAAAGAGTATAATTTTGTTTTACGCAGTCTTTTTTTTGATTTACATGGGTTGATCGTTTAATTTTGATAAACGCGTAAAAAGTCGGATTCCGATGGCAAAGAATTTGGACTTCCAAATAAGTAATTCTTAAAAACCATTATCTCGCGCAGAGACGCAGGGATCGCAGAGGAAAAAATCTTTGCGTCTCTGCGGGATAATAAATATAATAAATCGTTTTTACTTATTGATGGTTACAGCGGCGCAAGCGCCGTAATAAGCTTTTTACGAAGCCATCAATTTTGATTGAGAGGGGGATCATTGCTTTCCAGCGTTTTGACCAGTGCGGTTGTTGGCATCGATGCATATTTAATGGAAGTTGAGGTGGATATTGCCCGGGGGCTGCCTGCGTTTACTACTGTGGGTTTGCCGGAAGTATCCGTTCGGGAAAGCAAAGAACGGGTCAAAGCAGCCATCCATAATTCCGGTTATACGTTTCCGGATGATCGGATCACGGTGAATCTGGCGCCGGCGAATATTAAAAAAGACGGTACCGGTTTTGATTTGCCCATTGCTATGGGGATTCTTACGGCAACCGGTATTATTCATCAAAAAGAAATTGATAAATTTTTGATGATCGGGGAACTATCGCTGGATGGACGGATTAAATCGGTCAACGGGTCCCTTCCGATGGCCATAGAGGCCAAGCGATTGGGTTATTTGTCGATTCTGGTGCCTTATGATAACCGCCGGGAAGCATCGGTGGTGGATGGTATATCGGTTGTGGGTGTAAAAACGCTTGCCGAAGCCGTGGATTATGTTCGCGGTGAAAAGCACATCAGTCCGGAGTTGTTTGATTTAAGCAATGTGTTTGATAAAGATCCTTTGGTGGAATCTGATTTTTCTGAAGTATCCGGCCAGCAGCATGTTAAGCGGGCCATGGAGATCGCGGCCGCAGGAAATCATAACCTGATCATGATTGGCCCCCCCGGTTCCGGTAAAACAATGATGGCCAAGCGGTTTCCCGGGATTGTCCCCTCCCTGTCCTTTGAAGAAGCCATTGAAACCACAAAAATTTTAAGCGTGGCGGGCCTCCTTGAAAAGGATCAGGCGCTGGTTACCAGAAGGCCTTTTCGGGCGCCGCACCATACCATATCGGATGCCGGTATGATTGGTGGGGGAAATATCCCGAGGCCGGGAGAAGTGAGTCTTGCGCACAACGGGGTTCTTTTTTTAGATGAGCTGGCAGAGTTCAAGAAGCCGGTTTTAGAAGCCCTTCGTCAACCTCTTGAGGACCGGCGGGTGACCATATCCCGGGCGGCAATGTCCATTACATATCCTTCCGGGTTTATGCTGATTGCGGCCATGAACCCGTGTCCCTGCGGTTATTATACGCATCCGAAACAGCCGTGCCGATGTTCGTTTTCCCAGATTCGAAAATATAGAAGTAAAATATCCGGCCCGCTGCTGGACCGGATTGATATTCATATTGATGTGCCGCCGGTCGCGTATCGGGATTTGAGGAAGGTATCTGCTGAAGAATCGTCTGAAAATATTCGTGCACGGGTAACAAACGCCAGAAAACATCAGACCCGACGGTTTGCGTCGGAAAAAATACGCACCAACGCGCAGATGCAAAATCGTCATATAAAGAAATTTTGTGTGATTGATCAGGCGTCGGCGCAGTTGCTTGAATTAGCGGTTGATAAATTGAACCTTTCCGCCCGTGCATATAACAGGGTTTTAAAAATTTCACGAACCATTGCAGATCTTCAGGGGGATGCAAACATTGCCCGGGAACATATTGCCGAGGCCGTTCAGTATCGGAGCCTGGATCGGAATGTTTAGGGTATTCACGGATCAAGACAAACAATCGTTTTGCGGGGAAAAAATCGAGGAGGGCCGATTGATATCAGATGACGTGTGGGCAGAAGTTGACTTAAGGTCCATTTCTTACAATATCCGACAGATAAAGAAAATTCTGGCACCGGATGTCCGGCTGATGGCGGTTGTAAAAGCCAATGCCTATGGTCATGGCATTCTTGAGGTGGCGGGGCATGTCCTGTCGGAAGGCGCAAATGAATTGGGCGTTGCGCGAATCAGTGAGGCCATTCAGATTCGTGAGGCCGGCATTGATGTCCCGATATTAATTTTCGGCTATACCCCCCCGGAAAAGGCATCCTCTCTGATTAATTATCATTTAACCCAGACGCTCTGGTCGTACCAGGCCGCCCGGTCCCTTTCGAATGTTGCTGAATCCGGGAGCCAAAAAATTAAAGCCCACTTAAAAGTGGATACCGGCATGGGCCGATTGGGGGTCCTTCCCGGTGATGGTGCCTTGCCGGATAAAAAAATCGATATCCGGGGTAATGCCATCAAAGAAGCGGTGGCGATCAAAAATCTGCCGGGGATTGCATTGGAAGGGATTTATACGCATTTTGCGACAGCAGACGCAAAAGATAAATCTTCCGCCACCCGACAGTTTGAACTGTTTTGCGGTTTTTTGGAACAATTGAAAGAACAGGGGGTTGAATTTAAGATCCGGCATGCTGCCAATAGCGCGGCCATTATTGATATGCCGGAAACCCATCTGGATATGGTGAGGGCGGGTATCTCCATTTACGGATACTATCCATCGGATTCGGTTGATATGAATAAACTAAAAATTTTGCCGGTCATGACATTAAAATCTAGAATTATTCATTTAAAATCAGTGAGCGCAGGGTTTGCGGTAAGTTACGGTTCAACGGAAAAAACTGTCCGCCCAACGGTTATTGCCACTGTTTCCATTGGATATGCAGACGGGTACAGTCGGCGAATGTCGTCAAAAGGGAAAATGCTGGTCCGCGGCAGGCTTGCCCCGGTGATTGGAAGGGTGTGCATGGACCTGACGATGCTGGATGTGGGGGAGATCCCGAACGTGGCAGTCGGTGATGAAGTCGTGGTGTTCGGTCCTCATGATAATTTGCCAGTCGGTGCAGATAATATTGCCAATCATATAAATACAATTAGTTATGACGTTTTAGCGGGGATTTCTGGCCGGGTATATCGGGTATATGCTCGATAAGCCAGTGTTTTGGTATGTTTATATACGATAGGGTATGTATGCTAAAGGAATTATACATAGCTATTGAAAACAATTAAGCTTATAACTATTTGTAACTATTTGTAACTATTTATAAAAATGGTGCATCAAAATTTCTTGACAAGAAATATGGAGGGTGATATTTAATTCCTTTGCAGAATGAAATAGTTTACCCCTGATGAATATTTTAATTTATATCGATTTTATGGTTATGGATGTAGCGATTCATAATTGCTGAAAATAAAAGAGATAGAACAGATCGATCAAACCGTGACTAATTATTTATTTTGCCAAGGCGAAAGGAGGTGCGCCAGCTTCGACTCTTTCAGAGTCAGACAGTTAGATTAAAGTGGAATTGTTATTCACTTTCTTTAAACTTAATTAGGAGGTAAAAAATGCCAAGTTTCGTAATTGCTGAAAAATGTGACGGATGTAAAGGCGGGGATAAAACGGCGTGTATGTACATTTGTCCCAACGACCTGATGGTTTTGGAACCCAACGCAATGAAGGCTTACAATCAGGAGCCGGATCAGTGTTGGGAATGTTTCTCCTGTGTCAAAATCTGCCCGACCCAGGCGATTGAAGTCCGCGGTTATTCGGATTTCGTCCCCCTGGGAAGCAGCATTATGCCGATGATGGGTACCGAAGATGTTATGTGGACCTGTAAATTCAGAAACGGCCTTATTAAACGCTTTAAGTTCCCCATTCGTACGACTGCTGAAGGAGCTGCAAATGCGTATCCGGATCTGAAAGGCAAAGATCTTGACAGTGGCCTGCTTTCAACTGAAGAAGCAGACGGTTATGCAATCCCGACACCAACAACCGTTTAATTAACGGATGTTTTGTTGAGATACACTTATTCAAAGAAAATTAATATCTTAAGGAGGATATACAATGGCATTACCGAATAAAGCTTTAGGAGAGCTCAAGGCTGTAAGGGATCCCGAAGTCGAAGAGCGTGAAGTCGATATTTTGATCGTAGGTGGTGGTATGGCAGCCTGCGGCGCAGCATTTGAAGTAAAAAAATGGATGAGCGAAGGTCAGACGGTGCTTTTGTGTGACAAAGCCGCAATGGAAAGAAGTGGCGCGGTTGCTCAGGGCCTGTCCGCTATTAATACCTATATTGGTGATAATTCAGTGGAAGATTATGTCCGGATGGTTCGAAACGACCTGATGGGGATCGTTCGTGAAGACCTTATTTATGATCTTGGCTGTCATGTGGATGATTCCGTTCATCTGTTCGAAGAATGGGGACTTCCTGTCTGGAAAAAAACCGACGACGGAAAAAATCTTGATGGTAAAAAAGGCCAGAAAGCCGGTACGCTGAAAGGCGGGGCGACGCCTGTGCGGACCGGTAAATGGCAGATCATGATTAATGGTGAATCATACAAGAGAATTGTTGCTGAAGCCGCCAAACTGGCGATTGGTGATGACAATATTCTTGAGAGATGTTTTATTGTTGAACTGTTAAACGATGCCAACAATCCGGGCCAGATTGCCGGTGCCGTCGGTTTTTCTGTTCGTGAAAACAAAGTTTATATCATCAAATGTAAAACCATGATGATTGCCTGTGGTGGCGCGGTAAATATTTATCAGCCGCGATCGGTGGGTGAAGGTAAAGGTCGTGCATGGTATCCGGTATGGAACGCCGGTTCTACATATACCATGGCGATTCGTGCCGGTGCGGAGCTTTCAATGATGGAAAATCGTTTTACCCCGGCGCGTTTTAAAGATGGTTACGGCCCGGTTGGCGCCTGGTTCCTTCTGTTCAAAGCCAAAGCATTGAACGGTTTGGGCGAAAACTTTGCCGCCGGTGACGCAGCCAAAGCAGAGCTTGAAAAATATGCACCTTACGGCACTGCCGCCATTACACCGACCTGTCTGCGTAACCATCTGATGCTGTTTGAACTGAAAGAAGGCCGTGGTCCGATTATGATGGATACGGTGTCAGCTCTGGCCACACTCGGTGAAACCATGGATAAGAAAGAACTCAAGCATCTGGAATCAGAAGCATGGGAAGATTTTCTTGACATGACATGCGGCCAGGCCAACCTGTGGTGTGCTCAGGATTGTGAACCGGAAAAGAAGAATTCCGAAGTTATGCCGACGGAACCGTATCTGCTGGGCTCTCACTCCGGCTGTTGCGGCATCTGGACGTCCGGCCCGGATCTCGACTGGGTACCGGATAATTACAAAATCAAGTTCAAAGATAAAGTTTACAACAGAATGACCACAATTGCCGGTCTGTTCACTTCGGGTGACGGTGTGGCGTGTTCCGGTCACAAGTTTTCTTCCGGTTCTCATGCGGAAGGTCGAATGGTTGCCAAGGAAATGGCAAAATTCGTTCGCGACAATGCAGATTTTGTTCCGACCCTGAAAGAAACAAAGGAAGAGTTGGTTGACATGGTTTACAAACCGGTCAGGACCTATCTTGATAACTGCGAATACACCACTGCGGTTGACATCAACCCGAATTACATCAAACCCAACGGCATGATGTACCGGATGATGAAAGCCACCCATGAGTATGGTGCGGGAACCGCCACATTCTATCAGACCACCAGCAAGAACCTTGAAATCGTTCTGGATCTTCTGGAAACCATGCGTGCTGACTGTGAAAAAATGGCAGCAGCGGATCTGCATGAACTCATGAGAGCCTGGGAAATTTACCATAGACTGTATACGGTTGAAGCGCATCTGCGTCACATCCAGTACAGAAAAGAAACCCGTTATCCGGGCTTCTACTATCAGGCAGACTATCCCGGCCAGGATGATGAAAACTGGTTCTGTTTTGTCAATTCTACTTATGACAGAGTAGCAAACACGTGGAGTCTGAAGAAAGTCCCATACACCAAGATTATCCCTGACTAAACCCAGGCGACGACGAACCAGTCGTTAATAATACCTCCAGGTGCGCGTTGCATCTGGAGGTTTTTTTTAAGGTTTTTATTTGACAAACTCGTAAAAAGTCAGATTTCGATGGCAAAGAAAAAAGCTCCAAATTCGAGGCGCGCAAATCCTGAGTGATGATTCGTACTTAGCGTACTTTGAAGAAACGAAGGATGTAGCGCAACAAA
>JAGGYV010000361.1 GCA_021162325.1 Desulfobacteraceae bacterium
ACCTAAAAGATCGTAAAGTTTGATACGGAATAAAGTAGTGCGTCACTCAAATACCCCAGCTTGGATCTGGCAGTCCTCGCCTTTATAATCCGTATTCCACAGAACACTTCAATAGCTATGCACTACTTCAGGAAAAATTAAGCAGACACAATATATCGTGTCCCCTCATACCAATTTTTTAAATGTCAGAAAATTTCAGCCCTCTGTTTTGGAATCTCCAACGATCGCAGCATTCACATTATGCATTATCTCCTGAGGTCCTTCATCTTTGTGGGTGACGTTTCTTTTTTGAAATAAAAAACAGTTTTTTCTGTGTTCTCTGCGGTAAAAATTGAATTTTAAACTATATTTTTAATCGTATAGATCGCTCGCAGCAAACTCCAGTCCCAACTCCATCAGCTTTTCTTTTTTCGGTTTTCCCGTATCCCAGTCCCAGTTGCTGACGGTGTAAAATTCTTTGAGCATCAGTTCCATGTCGGGTTCAATTCCGGCAGTGCCGCCTTCGTTCAATGCCTTGCAGGCAATGTCCGGAATATGGTCATCTTCTCGTGTGACGCCCAGCTTGTTGTTGATGGCGCGTTTTAAGTTCAGCGACCGTTCGCCGAATGTCAGCAGGTCCATGGCCTTAAACTCTTGACCCGTAACTTCGTATAGCGCTTGCGCAATCATGGGAGCGGGCAGGGGGGAGAACTGGCATAAGGTGAAGCTGTTGTATAGTTCGCAAAAACTCAGTATTTTAGATGTTAACGCCCCTTTTTGGGCGGAATCATTTTTATCGGTAAAGGTGATGCCCAGAGAAAGTCCTATTTCATTGCCCGGCGCATCCAGGCTGTAATAGGCACCCTTTAAATGACAGGCGCCTCTGGGGCCAACCGCATAGGCCAGGGCAGCTCCCTGATAAGCCCGCGGGTCATGCATGGGAAATTCCAGGCCCTTTACATGGGCTGCTTCTTCAGGGTCCACGCCAAGTTCGGCTGCCATTTGTTTAACGCCTTTGCAACATAATGACCCTGTCTCTTAAAAAATAATTCCCTATTCTACCTATTTCCAAAATAATTACAGGAACCGAAACCTTCCGAAGCGCTTAATGACTACCTTAAATCCTAAAATTACCTGTTTTTTGATGATTTTTCACGGCGCACGGCCGTGTCCTTTGAAGCGCTGGCTCAAGATCCGCACACCGGCGGATCTAGCAAACGAAACAACCCCCAAAAAAACAATCTTTTTAATGGTGAAAAAATAGACATACACAGCCCCCTTTAAAATAAGTAAAGTGATATTTTATACCTTTGAATCGGTATTTTTATACCTTTGAATCGGTATTAAAGAAAGGAAAAATTCGAATTCAGGAATAAAATTCAGAGGCCTGATACTTAATTTTAATAAAAAAACGCACTGGATAAACAAAAGAATCTGGGTCAAATCAAAATTGGAATCCAAGTCCAGCAAGTCCATTTAAAATTTTAATTACCGTAAATGGTATTTTATGATATTAAGATCAGATGGGATATACGGTAAAACCATTCAATTTTAAAAAAAATTCAACCATAGCGGGCAACAAGGAGCCATCGGGATGAAACAGCGGTTCACTATATATTCAATCATGCTCTGTCTCTTAACGATGTGTATGCACACCCAGGCATCAGCAGATTCAAGAATAAACGTCTTTGTCAGCATTCCACCGCAGAAATACTTTGTTACCGCCATTGGCAGAGAATTTATTAAAACAACCGTTATTGTGACACCCGATCACAGCCCGGCAGACTATGAACCATCCCCATCCCAAATGATGATGATGGCAAAAGCAGATATTTATTTTGCCGTCGGCGTTCCTTTTGAAAGCATGTGGCTTACAAGATTTACCGGCGTCAACCCTGATATGAAAGTCGTTCACACGGATGCGAAAATTGAAAAACGATGCATTGACCGTCATGAGAATTCGCAAAAGCCTGACGGACATGACCAGACACATGATCATGGCGCCATGGATCCCCATATCTGGCTTTCCCCGCCCATGGTAAAAATACAGGCCGAACATATTCTAAACGGATTGATTTTAATTGACCCGGCAAGACGTAAAATTTATGAAAGAAACTATTCACAGTTTATCACCCGAATAGAAAGCCTGGACAAAGAATTAAAAACCCTGTTTTCAAAAGACACCCGGCAGAAAAAATTTCTGGTTTTTCATCCGTCCTGGGGTTATTTTGCCGATGCCTATGGTCTGACACAAATATCTATCGAAATTGAAGGGAAAAATCCCAAGGCCCGGGAAGTAAAAAATCTGATTGAATTTGCCAGAAAGCAGCATATTCAAATTATTTTTGTTCAACCCCAGCTTTCGACAAAACAGACGGAAATTATCGCACATGAGATCAATGGACAGATGATAGTCGCTGATCCGTTGGCTGAAAACTGGGTTGATAATATCCAGGCGGTGGCATTGTCCATCAAACAGGCACTGAAATAAAATGATAACAAATTCGATCATCGAAGTTAATCATGTATCCTTTTCATACAACGGGGCATTGGTATTAAGTGATGTGTCGCTGAGTATCAGGGAAAAAGAATTTGTCGCGTTTATCGGACCCAACGGCGGCGGAAAAACAACATTGGTCAAGCTGTTGCTGGGCCTTTTAAAACCAGACTGCGGCACGATAAAAATTATGGGGCAGCCGCCGGCAAAAGTTGTCCATCGTATCGGATATGTTCCTCAGGATGTCAGCATTAACAAATCATTCCCCATTTCCGTGATGGATGTGGTTTTAATGGGGCGGCTGCAGTTTCACCGATGGTCACGGCTTTCAAAAAAGGACCGAATGGCGGCAAAAAATGCGTTGGAAAACCTTGAGATGCTGGAATTTCAGAATCGTAAAATTGATGAGCTGTCTGGTGGCCAACGGGAACGGGTGTTCATTGCAAGGGCGCTGGCAACAGCACCGGATATTCTGTTTTTAGACGAACCCACGGCCAACATCGATTCCCAGGGCAGAACAGACCTGTATGCGCTTTTAAAGGAATTAAATAAAACAAAAACTATTTTTGTCGTCAGTCACGATACCATGGTTTTATCAAGTTATGTCACCTCCGTGGCATGCGTGAACAAAAACGTCCATTATCATGATGCCGCGGAAATTACTGAAGAGATGCTGGATATGGGGTATCACTGCCCGGTGGAATTGATTGCCCACGGCATCCCCCACCGCATATTAAAAACCCATGGGGACGACTAATGATCGAGGCACTTCAATTTGAATTCATGAGAAATGCAGTGATTGCAGGATGCTTTGCCAGCCTGATTTGCGGAGTGATCGGCTCATTTGTGGTGATCAACCGCCTGGTTTTTCTTGCCGGCGGAATCGCCCATGCCGCATTCGGGGGCATCGGCATTGCCTTTTTCTTCGGGATTCCTTATATGCTCGGCACCCTTGGTTTTTCTTTGATTGCAGCAATGATCATGACGGCGGTGGTCTTAAACAATAAAAGCCGTGCGGATACGTTTATTGGAATTCTATGGGCGGTTGGGATGGCCATAGGCATCATCCTGCTGGATATGACCCCCGGATACAACGTCAACCTCATGAGTTTTCTTTTCGGCAGCATCCTTGCCGTACCCGCCTCAGATATCTGGTGGATGGCCGGATTAAGCATTTTCTCCATCGCTGCGGCCGTTTTCTTTTACCGGGATCTGCTGGCAATCTCCTATGATGATGAATTTGCCAGGTTGCGGGGTGTACCGGTCAACCTGATCTATTTTTTATTCATCGGTCTTGTTGCGGTATCCATTGTCATCATCATCCGGGTGGTGGGCCTGATTTTAGTTATCGCACTTTTGACCATTCCCCCTTATATTGCTGAAAAATATTCCCGGTCGCTCGCGCAAATGATGGTATTATCCACCCTGTTGGCCATTGTGTTTAACTTAAGCGGTTTATGGCTGGCATACACATATGACCTGACATCCGGGGCAACGATAATTCTTGTTGCCGCTGCCGCTTTTTTTATATCCATGATTTTTGATGGTCTTTTTTTAAAAAAGCGGGCGTTACTTCCATGATTTCAGACCAGCTATTTACACAAATAACCGCTGTTGATGCCAACAAACGCTTTTTTTTAAACGATTTGTCGGTTTATGTGACTGTCGGTTTATGCTTATTCACTTTACTTTTCCTTTTTACCGGATGCAGTATGCACGAACCATCAACTGCAACAACACGCCATGATGCATCCCCGGCATCACAGATTATCCATTTCTATCAGGGTCCTTTAAATCATCTTTCTGCTGTCAGATATGGCGGATGTCCCATGCATCCCAATTGTTCAGCGTACGGTCTTTCAGCCATTGAAAAGCATGGGGCTCTGGTCGGCTGGATGATGATGTTTGACCGCCTGATGCGATGCGGTCTGGATGAAACCCGCCTGTCACCCGAAGTACTGGTCGATGGCAACTGGAAACATATTGATACCCTGGAACAAAATGATTTTTGGTGGTGTTCGGCAAAAAAAGGCACAGGTTTAATAAATTCACACCCTCCGGAACAATCCCTGGATTGGGGAATTTCAATCGAGTAAAGGAGCGTTGTTTAAATTTTTAGACAAAAAGTAGGTAGCACTTACACTCTCCTGAAAATATTTAAAATACTTATATATAAATGATATATAGTTATATAAAATAAACATATTGACTTTAATTATCATATAAGTAATGCAT
>JAGGYV010000256.1 GCA_021162325.1 Desulfobacteraceae bacterium
GTTTAATCGAACACCCTTTTATCAGGAAATGGCTCGCCTGGAACAATGCGTAAGGGGCGTGGCCGGTATCACCCAAAAATTTAAAAAAACCGTGGCGCAAATGCTGGTTTCAAATCTGGAAACAGGCCTGGAAAAGATGTTATGAAAATTGTTGAAACCAATGACTTGTCCGGGATTCAATCGGATAGTCAATTAGAGATCAGGGGTCGCATGCTCAATGCCTCGGAATCATTTGAATTTAGATGTCATCCGGGTGTTTCTTGTTTTAATCTGTGCTGCCGGAACCTGAATCTTTTTTTAAATCCCTATGATGTAATCCGCCTGAAACAGAATCTGGGGGTATCCTCTTCAGAATTTATTGAAAAATATACGGATATTATTGTTCGGCCCGGCCATTATTTTCCGGACGTTCTGCTCCGAATGGCTGATAATGAGGAAAAAACCTGCCCGTTTTTAGCGGAAGCCGGGTGCCGGGTGTATCCGGACCGGCCACAAACCTGCCGGGCGTTTCCCGTGGAACACGGCCTTTTCTATGATGCCGAAAAGAATCATACCCGACTGGTTCATTTTTTTCGGCCGCCGGACTTTTGCCAGGGCCGGCATGAAAAAACGACCTGGACCCTGTCCTCCTGGGAGGCTGACCAGGAAGCGGCCTTTTATAACCAGATGACCGTTCGCTGGGCGGAAGTCGCGCGTCTGTTTCAAAATGATCCGTTTGAAGGGCAAGGCCCGAATGGCCAAAACGGTAAAATGGCGTTTATGGCGGTCTACAATATTGATGCGTTCCTGGATTTTGTTTTAAACAGCAGTTTTTTGAAGCGATATAAAGTCAAATCTCAGCTCCGCATCAAATTGAAATCTGATGATGTGGCGGTGTTGAAACTGGGCATGGCCTGGATCAGAATGTTTTTGTTCGGCGTGAAAGTAGGTGAAATAACCCTGAAAAAGTAAAGCAGGATATAAAAAATCCGGGGAATGATAATTACGGGATGTCCCCGGAACTCTTAGTACATATAAAAATTGTAATTTAAATTCAAGAACAGCAATAAAACTTGTTCGGGACTGGATTGATATGCACTCCAAAGAACTTGAAGCCGCTTGGATTGCAGCAAGAAATTATCAAGAGATAAAGAAAATTGATCCATTATATTAAGGAGGGAAATTATGTGGGATATGAATGATATCGTCTCAATAGAATATAAAAATGATTACATATTTCATGTTATTTTTGATAATAGCATATCAGGGAATATTGATTTTTCATCATACATCAATAAAGGACCCGTGTTTTCATCTCTCAAAGATTTGAATTTTTTTAAACAAGCATTTATTGAGGGTGGTACAATTGTTTGGCCGAATGGCGCTGATATAGCTCCTGAAAGTTTATATGCAAAATGCGAACGAAGTGCTTGAGTTGACCGCGTTATCAGAGAGAGTATCAGGGGACTCCCGTCCCCAAAAAGAATACATAAAAGCCAATTAAGGTGTTGCAGATGAAATTCGCGTTCAAACTTGCATTGACCATTTTTTTAACCGGTACCATCCTTCTCGCTTTAGTATCATATACGATATACCAGTACAACCGCGCCGAGATGATCGCATCAGAGCGTGATTACAGCAAATCCATATCCCATAAAATTTCTCAAGATATTGAACAATTATTGATTGAAAAGACAAAAATTGTATTAACACTTGCAAATACGCCCTTGATAAAAAAATCCCTAGATGAAAGCAATATTACATTCTCAGGGCTTGCAGAGGCCAACAGAAAGGAATTAATCAACCGCCTGAATGCCAATTGGAAAGCGGCAAATAATGAAAACGATCCTTTTATTCTTAAATATACCGATAATCAAGTGTCTCACTATTTTAAGGACCAGCAGTCAACGCTCAATGGTGAATATGGTGAAATTTTCTTAACCAATACATTCGGCGCGCTCGTGGCTTCCACGTCCAAACTGTCCACTTTCGCTCATGCATATAAATACTGGTGGTTGGGTGCTTATGCCAATGGAACGGGTTCCGTGATTTTTGACGATCGCGGATATGATGATAGCGTGGATGGATATGTCTTAGGCGTTGTTGTCCCTGTCCGAAACAGCAATGGCATCGCCGGTATTTTAAAATGCAACCTCAATATCCTGGGTGCGATAAATCAACTGGTATCAGGTGCGAAGGACGATTTGATTGGCGATTTTAAACTGGTTCGTTCCGGGGGCGAAATTGTTTTCGAAAAAGGTTTTGAGCCGTTAAGCACGCAGATCCCTGAAGAGATTCGCGAGAAACTGAAAGAAAATGAAAATGGTTCATTGGTGGTTACCGTTGGCGGGGAAAAATGGTTGGCCGGATTTTCAAAGATCAAACTGGAAATGCGGCAAAAAGGGTATCATTCCGGTACCGGCCTTGAATCGATTGATCACAAAAAGGGAAATATTGGTGAATCGTGGTACATACTGAATTATCGCGATATGGAAACCGTTTTGCTCCCCGTCACGGAGTCAACCCGGACGATTGCGCTGTCCATTGGTTTGGTACTTTTTATTCTGGCAATTGTGGCACTTTTGATTGGCCGCCAGGTGGCCCAGCCCCTTCTTCGCTTAACCGAACTGACGGGAAAAATAGCAAAAGGAAATTTTGGGGCGAGAGCTGAAATTAAAGAAAAGGATGAGTTTGGCATTCTTGCGCATTCTGTTAACAGTATGGCCGAAGAACTTGGACAGACCACAACCTCTATCAAATCGCTTGAGGATGAAGTCGCACTTAGAAAAAAATCCGAATCTGAAAAGGAACATTTGATAACAGAATTAGAAGAGGCGCTAAAACAAGTTAAAACACTTCGCGGAATTTTGCCCATTTGCTCTTATTGTAAAAAAATCAGAAACAATGAAGGCGATTGGGATCAAATTGAAGCTTATATCCAGGAACATTCGGAAGCAGAGTTCAGCCACGGGATATGTCAGGAATGTGCTAAAAAGTATTATCCGGATATGGATCTGTATGAAGATTCAGAGTAAGGATTCTTCAGAGGAGGATGCGACCCCACCACGCGCGACCCCGCCACACAAAATAGTATTGACATTGGTATAACAAATAAGCATATTGAAAGTATAATATGTAACATGGAGGGGTTTCATGGCAGCCAGTGTAAAAACAGCTATATCGATGCAAGAGGAATTATTCAAAGAAGTAGACAAGTTAGCCGGAGAACTACATGTCTCACGGAGTAAATTGTTTGCAATGGCAGTTCGAGATTTTATCAAAAAGAATGAAAGCAAAATTTTGCTTTCTCAAATAAACAATGCATTTAATGATCACCCAGACTCCGAAGAAATTAAAGTTCATCGCCGGATGAAGCGAAAGCAGCTCAAAAATCTTGAGAGAGAATCATGGTAATTGAACAAGGTGAAATATACTGGGTAGACATTGGTGAACCAAGCGGTTCAGAGCCTGGATATCTCCATCCGCATATTGTTATCCAAAACAATCTTTTTAATTCAAGCAAAATCAATACGGTTGTAATGTGTTCGCTTACCGCCAAATTAAAAAGAGGCTTATCTCCTGGTAATGTTGTATTAAAAAAAGGGGAGGCCAATCTTTCTAAGAAAAGTGTTGTGAATATTACTCAAATTTATACCGTGGACAAGAATGATCTTTGCGAAAAAATAGGTAAAGTTAACACCAAAAAAATTGCAGAAATACTCTATGGGATTCAACTACTTATAGAACCGAGAGAGTTGTAACTCCCGGCCATTGGTTGAAAACACATCAGCAGTGATACCCCCGTGAACGGGTACAAAAAATGCTACCGGTTATTAGGTGTGGTCGGGATCATTTTCTGATGACCGTTTTTTCAGGGCCCGCCACTTGTCTAAAATAAAAAAATAAAAAAATAAAATTAAAAATTGGGGTCGGACCAAGTAAGTATTTTTAAGTTATTGATTATATTATGTATAAAATTTAACTTATTTCACTTTGGCCTTTTAGAGGCATCATTTTAAGGGTGAAATGGTATCTTTAACGGATTAACCATAAACGCATCATTTCTTAAACAGCTCATTTTTATATTAAAATGCCCCTTCTAAGAGTAGTTTTTTTCGAGGTTAGATTTTTTTATTCATGTTAACAGTTGGTTATAAAGTTTTGTTTGGTCCGACCCCTATATTAATGTTACACGATGTTGCGGCAACGTCCTATGTAGTCCGTAGGCCGGATTAGACGCGAAGCGGCGTAATCCGGCGGATTGATCACGTTCCCACAAAGGACCGTGGGAATCGGAAAAATAATTCTGCTTTTGCATTGATTTTTTTAATAAAATGAGTATATTTATGCCTATATTAAAAAACTCGCGATTTTTTTAAGGTGGCAATTAAAATGACGGATTATATTTATCGATATATTGAAAAAAGCGTTACGCAAGATTTAAAACGCAAAATGGTATTTATCGGGGGGCCGCGCCAATCCGGTAAAACCACTTTGGCCAAACAACTGTGCCGGGCAGAAGGCCTTGATCCCGGAAAACGATACCTGAACTGGGATGCGTTAAAAGATCGGGAAAGCATCATGCGGGAGCAGTTCCCCTCCGGGCAGGGCCTGCTGATTCTTGATGAGGTCCATAAATATTCCCGATGGCGGCAAACTGTAAAAGGACTGTATGACAAACGCGGCAACGAGCTCAATATCCTTGTGACCGGCAGCGCCCGCCTGGATTATTACCGCAGGGGCGGGGACTCGCTCCAGGGCCGGTATCATTTTTATCGTCTGTTCCCGTTAAGCTTAAAAGAAACAGGGGACTGCAGTGTCAAAACCGTAAATGACCTGTTGATATACGGCGGTTTTCCGGAACCTTTTTTAAGCCAGTCTGAAAAAGAGGCCCGGCGATGGAGCCGGGAATACCGGACCCGGATCATACATGAAGATTTGATTGACCTTGAAAATGTCAGGGATTTGGGCCTGGTTGAACGGATGGCCCTTCGATTGCCGGAGCTGGTGGGTTCGCCCCTTTCCATTAACAGCTTAAGAGAAGACTTAAACGTATCCCATCAGGCTGTGTCACGATGGGTGCAGATTCTTGAAAATTTGTATATGATTTTCAGGATATATCCGTTTGGCGCCCCGAAAATCCGTGCTGTCAAAAAAGAGGCCAAACATTATCATCTGGATTGGACGGTGATCGATGATCCGGGCGCGCGTTTTGAAAACCTGATGGCCTGTCATTTGTTAAAATGGGTTTGTTTTTTACAGGACACGGAAGGCCGGGATGTGGATCTTCGATTTTTCAGGGACATTGACCGGCGGGAAGTGGATTTTGTGGTAATGGAAAAAGGGAAACCCACGCAATTTATCGAATGCAAAAGATCTGTTGATAAACAGCCGTCGCGTGCCCTGAAATATTTAAAAGTCCGGTTCCCGAATGTCAGTGCTGTCCAGGTATCGCTTGCCGATGGCCCGGACGTGATCACAAAAGAAAATATTCGTATGTGCTCTGCCCATATTTTTTTGAGTGAATTGGTCTGAAAATTTGGCCGTAAAAGCGTAAAAGCGTAAAAGCGTAAAAGCGTAAAAGCGTAAAAGCGTAAAAGCGTAAAAGCGTAAAAGCGTAAAAGGGGTCGCATCTTAATTATTAATTATTAGGA